>NZ_AYMH01000056.1:0-50113 GCF_000633475.1 Bacillus sp. H1a
GAGGTCAGTTTTTATATTTTTAATTTTATAGTTTGCTAGACTGTAACCCCTGAATAAACTGAACCACTTCAGGATTTACAAGTGACGATAAGTCTCCTAATTCTTTTCCTAAGTATGCAGCTTTAATGACACGTCTCATAACTTTGGAATTACGAGTTTTTGGTAAATCTTCTACAACGTGAATATCTTTAGGGCATAATGCTTTTCCAATATGAGAGTTTACTAAGCTCATTAATTCTTTCTTTAATTCTCCCGAGAAGATTACACCGTCTCGCAATACTACGAAGCAATGACAAACCTCACCTTTTACTTCGTCAGGGACACCAATTGCTGCTGCTTCTATTACATCATTATGTTTCACAAGAATAGATTCATATTCAGCAGGTCCAATACGTTTTCCAGCAATATTTAGCGTATCATCTGAACGTCCTGTTATGATATATTGTTCACCGTCATAAATGACCCAGTCACCATGCACCCATTTATTTTCAAAACGTGACCAATATGTGTTTACATAACGCTCATCATCTTCCCAGAAACTTTTCGTCATACCCACCCAAGGTTTTTCTAAACATAATTCTCCAACTTCATCACGAATCGGTTTACCTTGGTCATCGAGTACAACTGCTGCCATTCCTGGTAAAGATGCGTTAAAACTAATTGGTGCAATCGGCTTAATAAGGACATTCCCGAAAATCCCACCAGAAATTTCTGTTCCTCCTGAATAGTTACAAATTGGTACTTTCCCTTTTCCAACCGTTTCAAATAGCCACATCCATGGATCTGGATTCCAAGGCTCTCCTGTTGATGCGAATACTTCTAAACTCTTTAACGAGTGTTTATTTACATACTCATCACCTTTTGACATTAACGCACGGATTAATGTTGGTGAAATACCAAGATGAGTAATTTTATATTTATCGACTGTCTCCCATAAGCGGTCTGCCTCTGGGAAATCTGGAACGCCTTCGTACATAACCATCGTTGCTCCATTAATAAAAGAACCGAATAATAAAAATGGCCCCATCATCCAGCCCATATCGGTTACCCATAATACCCGGTCGCCTTGTTTTATATTCATACCAAATCCCGCATCAAATGCAGATTTTAGCGGGAAACCAGCATGCGTGTGTACTGTTCCCTTCGGTTTTCCAGTCGTTCCTGATGTATAAATGAGCATTAACGGATCATCACTATGCATTTCTTCAGCATGTGTGAATGGTTTTTCTTTTTCTAACGTACTCCATGAAAAATCATAGTTATGCGGTGTAAAATCATTTCCTGCATGACGAACAATTACAACCTTTTCAACTGTTGGGCAATGTTCACAAGCTTTATCTACTTCATCTTTTAAAGAAACAATTTTCCCACGACGTGAAAATCCATCTGCAGTAATAATCATTTTTGAACCAGCTGCTTGTACGCGAGTCATAACTGCATCAGCAGCAAATCCTGAAAATATTGGCGAAATAATCGCTCCAATTTTCATTACAGCTAGCATAGCAACAACTGTTTCAGGAATCATCGGCATATAAATTGTTACACGATCGCCTTTCTCAATACCTGCATGTTTTAAGCCATTTGCAACACGGCTTACCCAGCTATCAAGCTCTTCATACGTAAATGACTTCGTTGTTCCATTTTCTCCTTCATACATAAGTGCTGGCTGTGTTTTTGTTTCATCGTCAGCAAGCCAGCGAGATAAAGCAGATTCTACTACATTACAAGTTCCCCCATTATACCACTGTGCAAAAGGTGTACCATTTTCTAAATCTAATACTTCTGTATATGGTTTCATCCACTGATAGCCAACCGCTTTCTCAGCTTCTCCCCAAAACCACGCTGTTTCTTCAATCGACTTATTATAAAAAGCTTCGTAATCTTCATAGCCTAATGATTTCATCCAACTAAATAAACGCGTTTTTTCTTTATATTCTTCTGTTGGAAACCAAACTGCTTGTTTCAATGTTTTCCCCTCCTTGACTTTTTGAGCAAGAAAGCCCTAAATAGGGCTTTTAAACTGGATATACAGGATGTTTGCGATCCGTGAACACTTGATATTTACTCATATACATTTCGAATCGTCCTTTTAACTCTTCACGTAAATTGTTTGGATGAACAATACCATCAATCACCATCTCTGATGCTAAATGATAAATATCAATATCTTTCTTATACTCTTCACGTTTTTCAGCAATGAAGCTTGCACGTTCTTCTTCTGGTAAAGCTGCAATTTTATTTGCATATACAGCATTGACCGCTGCTTCTGGACCCATTACTGCAATAGAAGCTGTCGGTAATGCTAAGCAGCAATCTGGTTCAAAGGCTGGACCTGCCATTGCATATAAACCAGCGCCATATGCTTTACGAACAACGATAGAAATTTTCGGTACAGTTGCTTCACTCATTGCAGAGATCATTTTTGCACCGTGACGAATAATACCAGCACGTTCTACTTTTGTACCAATCATAAATCCAGGTACATCTGCAAGGAATAATAATGGAATATGATATGCATCACATAAATTAATGAATTTCGCTGCTTTATCAGCTGAATCGTGGAATAAAACGCCGCCCTTCATACGCGGCTGATTTGCAATAATGCCGATAGGCTTACCATCGATGCGTGCTAAACCTGTAATTAGTTCTTGAGCGAATAATTTTTTCACTTCAAAGAAAGAGCCTTCATCAATAATTCTATTAATAAGATCCTTCATATTGAAAGGAGCATTTTGATTTTCTGGAATGATTTCTTCTAACGTTTTATCGAACTGTTTCGGTTCTTGAGGTGTAATCAAAGGAGTCTTTTCTAAATAGTTACTTGGAAAATATGAAATATATTGTCTTGCTTGAGTAATTGCATCTTCTTCTGTTTTACATAAAACATCTCCGCATCCTGATACTGAGCAATGCATACGAGCTCCACCCATTTCTTCTAAAGTTACCTTCTCACCGATAACCATTTCAGCCATACGCGGGGAGCCTAAATACATTGATGCATTTCCTTCAACCATCATAACAACATCACAAAATGCTGGAATATACGCACCACCAGCTGCTGAAGGTCCAAATAATAAGCAAATTTGCGGAACTTTACCTGATAATTTCACTTGATTATAAAAGATTCTTCCTGCACCACGGCGTCCAGGGAACATTTCAACTTGATCTGTTATACGTGCCCCAGCAGAGTCAACTAAATAAAATAACGGCACGCGTAACTTCTCAGCCGTTTCTTGAATACGTAAAATCTTTTCAACTGTACGTGATCCCCATGATCCGGCCTTAACTGTTGAATCATTTGCCATTACACACGCAGTACGACCATGTATTTTACCAGTCGCAGTTACAACACCATCAGCTGGTAGTCCTGTTTGTTCACAATTTGCAAATAATGCATCTTCCACATATTCGCCATTATCAAATAAAAGAGCTAAACGATCGCGAACAAAAAGTTTTCCCTTTGCTTTGTTTTGTTCATGATATTTCGGTGCTCCGCCTTGCTTAATTGTTTCAACTCGTTCCTCAAATGAATTAGATTGTTGTTTTTGGTCTAACATATTTACTCCCCCTTATACATAGGCTTGCGTTTTTCCTTAAATGCCTGTAATCCTTCTAATCTATCTTTCGTATGGATTACACCCTCATACGCTTGTTTTTCCATTTGTAATCCGGTATGTAAATCTACTTGAATACCATTTGAAATTGCCTCTTTTGCTAATCGAACAGCAATTGGACCATTACTAGCAATTCGCTCTGCAATTTCAATTGCTTTCTCCTCTAGTAAATCAGCTGGTACGACGAATTCTACTAAACCATATTCTTTCGCTTCTTGCGCTGAAATACGTCTTCCTGTATAAATTAACTCTTTCGCTCTACCTACCCCTATTAATCTTGGCAAGCGCTGCGTACCACCTGCTCCTGGTATAATTGCAAGTGAAGTTTCCGTAAGACCAAGGCTTGCGGAGTCAGAAGCCATTCTAAAATCACAAGCTAAGCTTAATTCAGTACCACCACCAAGAGCGATTCCATTTATAGCGGCAATTACAGGCTGTGGTAATTGTTCAACCATCTCCATAGTAGAACGAATCATACCAACAGCATGGCGAACTTGTTCTTCATTCATGCCAGCGCGTTCTTTTAAATCAGCACCAGCACAAAACGCTTTTTCACCAGCCCCTGTTAAAATAACTACGCGTGTATTCGTTTCTTCGTTTATTTGAGTTAATATAGTTTGTAATTCGTCTAATAATGCTAAAGATAATGAGTTTGCTTGTTTTTCACGATTTAACGAAATCTTTACAACGTGCGGTGTAACATATTCAACTGATATGTTTTGTAGTTGTAGCATCTTCTCACCTACTTATCGTTTTATGTTGAAGCGCTCTATACACATGACTCGGTAATTGGATGTTTAATTTACTTTGAATAAATTGACTAGCCCTCAATAACTTTTCTTCATCTATATTTGTTTGGACCCCTAACTTATGGAGCATATGTACTAAGTCATCAGTTGCAACATTACCCGATGCTCCCGGTGCATAAGGACAGCCTCCAAGTCCACCACAAGAACTATCAAACGTTGTAATACCATATTCTAAAGACTTAACTACATTTGCAAGTGCCATTCCATACGTATTATGAAAATGCATTGCAAACTGCGAAGCATCATACTTCTTTAATAGGTGCTCCAATACTTGCTCTACTTGTAACGGATTTGCTACACCAATCGTGTCACCAAGAGAGATTTCATAAATGCCATATGAAAATAGTTGATTACATAATTCATCAACAGCTTCTACACTTATATCCCCTTCATAAGGGCAGCCAAACACAGTAGAAACATATCCTCTTACTTTTTTCCCTTCAAACATTGCTTGTTTCGTTAAATCTTCGATCACTGCTAATGCTTCCTTGATTGATTTATTAATATTACTTTTATTATGAGATTCACTTGCTGATAAAAAAACATTCACCTCATCTACATTTTGCAAAAAAGCTCGTTCCAAACCATTTTGATTTGGAACAAGCGCTGCATATGTAACATTTGGATCCCTTTTTAGCTCAGAAAATACATCACTTGCATCTGCTAATGCAGGAACCCATTTAGGGTGAACGAATGAGGAAACTTCAACGTACGACAATCCCGCTTCTGTAAGTAGTTGAATCCATTTTACTTTATCTTTTGTGCCAACAATCTTTTTTTCATTCTGTAAGCCATCACGTGGCCCTACTTCTTTAATGACAGCAAAATTAGGTAGTTTCAATTCGCTTCCCCCTATATCTCCCTATTCAATTTCTAGTAATACATCTCCTTCATTTACAAAATCGCCTTCTTGCACGTTTATTTTCATAACCGTTCCAGCGTCTTCTGAAATGATTGGAATTTCCATTTTCATAGATTCCAAAATGACGACATCCTGCTCTTCCTCTACTGTATCTCCTACTCCTACAACTATCTTCCAAACATTTCCTGCCATCGATGCATATACTTTCGTCATCATTTTTTCCCCCTTAATATTCATAAACCTTATTTTTTAACAAGTTGTTTCGTTACAAAACCCGTTGTATAAATACCACTTTTGAATACATCGTCTTCCAATACTTGCAGTAGCATCGGTGTATTTGTTTTAATACCTTCTACTTTTAACTCTTCTAGAGCATTTTCTAATTTTGAAATTGCCTCTTCACGAGTTTCACCATGAGCAATGACTTTTGCAATCATTGGATCATAGAAAGGTGTAATTGTTACATTATTCTCTAAAAAGTGATCAATACGTACACTTGTCGGTAGCGTTAAATCTGTAATTTTCCCTGGTGATGGGAAGAATGTTTTCGGATCTTCTGCATAAATACGAGCCTCAATGGCATGACCACTACGTTTTACATCATCCTGTGTAAATGATAGCTTTTCACCGCATGCAATAAGGAGTTGTTGTTCAACAAGGTCTAAACCAGTAATTTCTTCCGTAACTGGATGTTCTACTTGTAATCTCGTATTCATCTCTAAGAAATAGAAGTTTTTCTGATCATCTACAAGAAACTCAACTGTACCTGCATTTGTATAACCAAGAGCTTTAGCAGCTTGTACAGCAACTTCTCCCATAGCTTTTCGTGTACCTTCATCTAAAAATGGTGAAGGTGCTTCTTCAATTACTTTTTGATTTCGGCGCTGTACTGAACATTCGCGTTCCCATAAATACACTGTATTACCATGAGTATCTGCTAAAAGCTGAATTTCAATATGGTGTGCATCTGCTATATAGCGCTCTAAATACATTTCACCGTTACCAAAGAAGTTTTGTGCTCTTGTTTTATTACTTTCAAATGCTTTGGTGAGCGTTTGCTCAGTTTCCATCAACTGCATTCCAATGCCTCCGCCGCCCGCGGATGCCTTAAGCATTAATGGATAACCAATTTGTTTTGCAATTTCAATTGCTTCTTCAGCAGTTTCAATATTTGTAGTTATACCTGGAACTACTGGTACATCTGCTGCTTGCATTGCTATACGTGATTCAATTTTACTTCCCATCTTCGTAATGATTTCTTCTGAAGGGCCAATAAATACGATTCCTTCTTCTTTACAGCGAATCGGAAAAGATGGATTCTCTGATAATAATCCGTACCCCGGATGGATTGCTTCAGCATTTGTCTTCTTAGCTATTTCAATAATTTTTTCAAGATTTAAATAGCTTTCTTGGACACGTGGCCCACCTACTAAGTAAGCCTCATTTGCCATTTTCACATGAAGGGCATTTTCATCTGCCTCAGAATAAATAGCAACGGTACGAATTCCAAGTTTTTGACAAGTTTTCATAATGCGAACTGCGATTTCCCCGCGATTAGCAATTAATATTTTTTGAAACATAGTGATTCCTCCTTTTTATCTACATCCTAAATGTCTTGCAATTACGAGACGTTGAATTTCAGAAGTTCCTTCACCAATTTCTAACAGTTTTGCATCACGAATATGTCGTTCAACTTCATATTCACGCATATAGCCATATCCACCATGAATTTGTACTGCTTGATTTGCTATACGACTTGCTGCTTCAGAGGCAAACAGTTTTGCCATAGCCGCTTCTTTACCGAAAGGTTTATCATTATCTTTTAACCAAGCTGCCTTATGTACTAAATTACGCGCTAATTCCACTTCAGTCGCCATATCAGCTAATTTAAATTGAATCGCTTGGAAATTAGAAATTGCTTTTCCAAATTGTTGACGTTCTTTCGCATATTGCAGAGCACGTTCAAATGCAGATTGTGCAATACCTACTGCTAATGCTGCGATTGAAATACGTCCTCCATCAAGTGTATATAAGAATTGTTTAAATCCTTTATTTACATCACCAAGTATATTTTCTTTCGGTACACGCACACCATCAAGTACGATTTCACAAGTATTAGAAGCGCGAACACCCATCTTATCGTAAGGACTTGAAATCGTTAATCCTTCACTAGTAGTCGGTACAATGAATGCAGAAATACGTTTTTTACCATTCTCTTCAACACCGTTGATAGCGGTTACAATGATTGTATTTGCATACTCTGCATTTGTAATCCAACACTTTTCGCCACTAATTACATATTCATCGCCATCTAAAATTGCTTTCGTCTGTGTGCCTCCTGCATCAGATCCAGCGTTTGGCTCCGTTAATCCGAAGGCACCTAATGTTTTACCTGATGCCATTGGAACTAAATACTTTTGCTTTTGTTCTTCTGTACCGAAATAATAAATTGGAGAAGCTCCTAATGAAATTGTTGCAGCGTAGCTTAAACCTGTCCCACCACAAGCACGACCAATTTCTTCAACTGCTAACGCGTACGATACTGTATCGCCACCTGAACCTCCATACTCTTCTGGGAATGGGATGCCTAATAATCCTAGTTCGCCCATTTTTTGAAATGTTTCATATGGAAATTCCGCAGTTTTGTCATAATATACAGCCTTCGGTGCGATTTCCTTTTCAGCAAAGTCACGTACCATTTCTTTAATCATTTGTTTTTCGCGAGTTAGAGTAAATTCCATTCCGCTACACACCCCTTATCGAATATTGAGTTTCGACAGCGTGCGAGTTTGTACTACAAACATTACTACTTAAAAGACAAAAAAATTAGTTAGACAATTGCTACAATTCTGTCATAACTCAATTTTAAAACAGATTCTGTACTAATGCACAAAAAAATTCCTACATTGTTCTACAACAACATAGGTAGTTTCATGTCGAATTATGTATTTTTTTTGTTTAATAATCTCTATTTTTTCCCGAATCAAAGATTTTCACTAACACCTTAGGATGTGATTCGAAATATGTTTATTTTAATAAATACTTTTCATCAAACCGTATTGCCTACGATTTTAATATGGTAATCAAACTGCTAACTGTTTTTCGCTTCTCTGCATATTTATAAAGTTCTTCTAGCATATGCTCATACATTTTAAAGCTGTGTTTTATAATACCTAAAAATAAGCTCACATACATTTCAATTTGATAAATAACGCGGCGTATGCATTAATAACTAATAAAAATTCTTCCTATAATTTTTAAACACTACCTTCTGCATTAGCAACATTACATCCTAATTCTTAATCCTTCACTTTGTTATATGTCATAAATATAGATCTTTAATCAGGTTTAAAATTAAAATGACATTCATATTTCAATTAATTTTTAACCTTTTAAAATGCGCGATTGTTAATAGATATTTAAACAAATGTTCACGAGTAATAAAATTCGACAATCTATTTTCTTAATCACCTAATTTTAACTTTTAATTTAATCGATTTTTTTCGATTTCATTTCATGTCGTGTAAAAGAACCTTTATTACTCCGAATATTACCTTAAAGTTAATCCGATTAAATTCATAAACTGTGCGCATACTTACTTCTGCTAGAAAACTATCAACGCTTTCGCTTTTGAAAGCGATAAAGCCCGCTATTTTTTACAGCACCCACAGAACGTTCTCCGATTAACACTGAGTTCTTATGTTAATTCATCCTGTAGTCTATTGTTGTGATTTATTGTTTTCACTCGTTTAACTTAGCCAATATTACGTTACGCCTCTTTTCTGAAATAGAAAAAAGGCAATCGATTTTAAATCGATCGCCTTAAATTTTGTGTTTCTTTTGTAGTTCTTATACCATATTATAATGTTCAATTGAAAGTCCTTATTAGACTACTCCAGTGTAATCAGATAGCCATAGAGCCGTTAACGTTCTATTTTTGCTTGATTTTAAATTTCCTAGAAGAATTAACGGTAGGTGTGTATTAATCGGACCTGATAGTAATTCATTCCTTTGAGCAACTTGAACAATCGGAGGATTTTGCATGATTTATTTTATTAACTCCGCGGTATTAATCCGTATAATATAAATTGAATCGTATTTTCAATTTCCACTTCATCGTCCCATTTCTCTTCAGGCAATAATAAAAATCGAGTTAAGAGTAATCCTAGTACAGCTGATAAAGTAAGACGTAATACGGAAGATGGTGGTATTTCAATAATTTTCCCATCTTCTTGAAACTTCACAATTAACTTCTTAAAATGTGAAAGTAGTTCTGTTTCCACTAATTGCTGTATTTCACTTTTTAGTTCTGGTTGAAATGGTACTTCTTGAATTAATATTTTTATCATTGGAAAGTGCTTTTTGGCAAATTCAAATCTATTATTAATTACTACTCTTAAAAGTCCTTCATATGATTCATAATTAGTTTTAAATATTTCTTTTGCAAAAGCTTGTACGAAAAATGGTGCAGCGAACTTTGTTAAAGTTGGCATTACGACCGCTAACAATAAATCTTTTTTCGTTTTATAGTAGCGGAAGATCGTTCCTTCCGCTACACCCGCTCGCTTTGCAATTTCATTTGTTGAAGTTGCAGCGTACCCTTTTTGCCCAAACATATCAACAGCTGCCTCTAATATACGCATTTGACGTTCATTTCGTTTATCAGTATTTGTTGCAGCAATTAATTCTTCAAGCCAATCCTTCCTCATTTATAAAGCTCCTTTTTGTCATCATTATATTTTACGATGTTTCTTTAAAGCAAATACATTTCCTACTGCAAATAATAGTGAAAAAAGAAGTAAAACAGTAAGATCTACTGCAATCTCTTTAAATCCTTGATTTCGAATCATCACTTGTCTCATTGCGTCAGCACCATATGTGAGGGGAAATAATTTTCCTAACATTTGTAACCACTTATTCATGGATTCAATTGGAAACAACCCAGAAAAGAAAACTTGCGGTACGATAACAAGCGGTATAAACTGGATCATTTGAAATTCATTATTTGCGTATGCCGATAGAAATGTACCTAATGTTAGGGCAGTTAAAGAAAGCATACATGTAATAAGTAAAGTCAACCAGATGGAGCCTGCTACATATAAGTCTAAAATATAAACCGAAAAACTTACGATAATGATAGATTGTATAAATGCAAAGATTCCAAAACCAATAATATATCCTACAACTATTTCCCATCTTCTCACTGGTGTGGACAATAATCTCTCTAATGTACCACTTAAACGTTCTCTTACAAAAGATACTCCTGACAATATGAATACAAAGAAAAATGTAAAGAAACCGATTAATACGGGACCAAGTCCGTCAAACATCGTAAAGTCTTTAGATCCATGTAAATAATTAACTTCAGGCTTCATAATTGATACATCATTTTTCTCTGTGCTTTTTTGCAATACTTGAAGTACAGCACGATTTTTTGATGAATCACTGCCTTCTAATAGAAGATTCATCTTTCCATTTTCTAAATGAATTACTGCATCTACCTTTTGCTTTTCTAACTCCGAAATTGCTTTCTCTTTGCTATATTCATAAATTGATGCTTCTTGATTCTTCATCGCTTTTACTATAGGAGCAGGCACATCAACTACAGCTATATGCGGTATATAATCTTTTTGTGTAAATACTAGAGACAATAACCAAAGCAATAACATAGGTGCCCCAAACATCATTGCTAAAGAACGCTTATCTCGAAAAAATTGACGAATGATACGGATAATTACACCATTAACTCTCATGATTCAATCACTCCTTCTAACAAAAAGACATCCTCAATTCGTCCAGATGATGTTTGTTTTTTCAATTCCTCGGGTGTGCCAATCGCAACTAAATCCCCTTCTCTAATTAACCCTAGTCGTTCGCAAAACTCAGCTTCATCCATAATGTGTGTTGTTACAATAATAGTTGTGCCTTTCTTTTTAAGATCATAAAACTTCTCCCAAATCGACTTTCGAAGAAGCGGATCTATCCCAACTGTTGGCTCATCTAAAATTAATATTTCTGGTTCATGAAGAAGTGCTATCGCCAATGATAAACGCTTTTTCATTCCACCTGAAAAATGCTGCACTTGCTTTTTCAGATGCTGTGACAATTGTACAAGTTCAAAAACTTCTTCTATTCTCTCTTTTTTTCGCTTACCTTTCAATCCATACATCGTTGCAATAAAATCTGCATTTTCATATGCTGATAGTTCTTCGTATAAAGCATCAGCCTGAGCCATATAACCAATTCTTTTCATTTCATTTAAATTAGGCATGTTTGTATTGAAAACAATTACATCCCCTGTAGTTGACTCATTAATACCTGCAATCATTTTAATAAGCGTCGTTTTCCCTGATCCGGAAGGTCCAACCAATCCAAAAATTTCCGCTTTTTCTACTTGCAACGAAAGATTGTGCAAAACTTCTTTTTTTCCAAATTTTTTTGATACATCTCGTAAAATAATTGAAGGTTGCTGCACTCAAAATCCCCCTTTTTCATAAAATGAGTGAGTACTCACTTTTATTTTACTCTCGAGTTGTTATATGTCAAACTTAATTCATTACTATTTATTACTATTTATTTTTGGCCAACAACTACACAATGAAACAGAGTCGACATTAGAATAATTTTTCTTAAAGTCGACTCTGTTTCATTTTGAACCATTACTTCTTATCTATGTTTTTAAATTCATATATTTTCTAATTCTAGCTACATCTAAAGAATATTCGATAATTAATTGCTGTATTGGTAAAATAACCGTTTCAGGATATAAATGTGCATATTGCAATGTTTCCGTATACTTTTCTAATCTTTTTTCTAAATATTTTACAATTTGTTCAGGATGACTTACCAATAAACATTTACAATAATAATGAATTTGTTCTTCAATTGCCGTATATTCTTCAATTTCAAATTCTTTATGCATGTGTACACCCCTTTATATTTTTAATATCGTTTAATAATAACCATTTTAACTCGACTAATTTTTGATTTTTTTGATTATTTACACTATAACAAACTCATTAGGTCAAATTTTGTTACTTTATGTAGCCTGGAAAAATTTTAACAAATTTGTAATAGAAACTTGTACTAAAGTAAAGGTATCTTTACTTAATAATTAATTTCCCTTCAAAATAAAAAAGCCGCACAGATTAATTTAACTGTACGACTACAATTTCTGGCCTATTGAAAATTCTTTGCGGGATTATACTATTCCCCAGTCCTCTACTGACTATCATGGACGTATTTTGCTTCATGTATAAACCTGCAGTATATTTAGGCAATATACCCTGATTAGGAGCAACCAGCCCACCTATAAATGGTAGCAAAAATTCAGGTCTGTGAGAAAGTAGTACCTTATATCCATCTGGATTTACTTCATTTTTCACTTTAACAATCTCATTTTTTACTATAGATCCTTCATTATGGTTTCCACTAGTAAATTCAGGATCATCTATACCTAACAAATATATTTCCTGTCCGTCTTTTTGAATGTTTATATGTTCATTTCTTAAAACAGTGACATGGTTTTTCTTCAATTCTTTCTCTAAACTGCTATATTTCCCTGACCACTTTTCATGATTTCCTGTCACAAAATATACCGGATATTCCTTTACAAGCTCTCGTATTACTTGCAAACTAACTTCTGCATCGTATGATTTACTGTCTATTAAATCACCCGTTATAGTAATGATATCAGGTTTAATACTTTTTACTTTTTTAATTAACACGTCTTGATTATCGCCAAATTTTTTATTATGTAAGTCTGAAAGCTGGAGGATTTTATAGCCTTTAAAAGAGGAGGGAATTTTACTAGATGTTGTTTTAATTTCACTTACACTTATTAAATTGTTCTGCAAATATAAAAATATACTAATACCCACTAACGTACCAATAATCAATATGATTCTATTAATATTTTTTTTCATAGTTTCTCCTAAAAGATTTTCATTAATTTAACATATAGAATTATTTATCTTTTTTATTTTTAGCACCAAAATCCATTAATATTTCCTTACTACTTTATTACTTCAATATGTATTAAACTGCTTTCCATAACGATAACACAAATATCGAGTTCGGATCACCATATCATTGGAATCTTGAATGGCTTCGTATGTCTTCCTGTTATATATTACCTTATCAAATTTTACAAATGAAGATTTCGGATTCCATTCTTAAAATGATAAAAGTCGTTCCAATTATCAAGAAAACAATGAATGAAATTGACACGATTGGAATTCCATTTTTAGATTTGCAAGGAAAATATTTAATTCCTATCCTTAAAAAAGATGTTATGTTTTTCAATCTTATAAATAAGCCCCAAAATATAGGCCGGATAATCTTACACCTTGCGCTTCCGCTTAAAAACTCCAACCAAAAACTAAACACTTTTATACTGGTACTGAATGCGACAAGGGCGATAGATGTTAATTTTCAAAAAGGAATGTTTGTACTTAATTTCGATATTAACACTAATGTAACCTTAATAGAAAAAGCATTGGTCATTTCACCTTATAGACATGCCCTTTTATTAAAAGATTTACACAAGCATAATGCTTCGAGAAGAAACAAAAAAGGACCGTATTCCAGTCCTCTTTCTATTTATATGTTGTCAATTTAAAAACCTTCAGCATACGCATTTTGCTTTAGGCTCAACCTGTCTTGTCAGTTTAGTAGGCATGTAGCTTTTTTCTCTTCCCCTATATTTATTATCTCCGAATCTGTCCATTTCCACGAATCACATATTTTGTGGAAGTCAATGCAGGAAGCCCCATTGGTCCCCTTACGTGTAACTTTTGCGTACTGATGCCGATTTCTGCGCCGAAGCCAAATTCAAAACCATCAGTAAAACGAGTCGAAGCATTATGGTAGAGTGCCGCGGCATCGACGGATGTAAAAAATTTGCTGACGTTTTCCTCATTCTCTGTAATAATCGCTTCAGAATGCATGGATCCATAAGTATTTATATGATTAATTGCTTCTTCGGCAGAGGAAACCACTTTGACTGCCAGCGTGAGAGATAAAAATTCTGTTCCCCAGTCTTCTTCTGAAGCCGGTATAATAGAAGAATCAATTTCTAATACTTTATTATCTCCACGTAGCTCTACTCCTCTTTCCTTCAAGGAAGAAAATAGTATGCTACCAAATCGCTGCGCCCAATTTTCATGAAGTATAATCGTTTCAATTGCATTACAAACAGATGGACGCTGCGTTTTGGCGTTTATGATAATATCAAATGCCATTTGTTTATCTGCTGTTTCATCAATGAAAACGTGACAATTTCCCGCACCTGTTTCTAGTACTGGAACAGAAGCTTCTCTCACTACAGTATCTATTAACTGTTTGCCACCTCTTGGGATTAGAACATCCAAGTACTCGTTTAATGTAAACAGCTGCTTTGCGCTATCTCGTGACGTATCTTCTATGAGCTGTACGCTTTCTGGAGGTAAGCTCGTTTTTTTGAGCGCTCGGTGAATAACAGCCACGATGGCTTTGTTGGAATACGTAGCGGAAGAACTACCACGCAAGATCACTGCATTTCCTGTTTTTAAGCAAATTGTGGCCGCATCTACCGTCACATTTGGCCGCGCCTCGTATATCATCCCGACAACACCTAGTGGCACACGCATCTCCTGAATAGATAATCCATTGACCCTTTCCCATGCACTTACACACTCTCCAACAGGATCACGCAAATCAATTAGTTGCTTGATACCCTCTGTCATATCAATAATACGCTGTTCATTCAGCATAAGGCGATCAAGGAGAGAAGCAGAAAATCCTTTTGCCTTACCTCCTTCAATATCCCGTATGTTCTCCTCTAAAATATAAGCTGTTTCTATTATCAATTGATCAGCAATCGCGGCAAGTGCTTCGTTTTTTTGATCTGTAGATTTGAGCACAAGTTCTCTAGCAATCTTCTTTGCTTTTTGTCCTTTTGCCAACACTTCATTCATTTTCATTTCCTCCTTTTTAAAGATTAAAAGGTAACATTTGAGACCCGTTTAACTCCAGCAAAGCACTATCATCTAAGCCTTTCCTGCCTAGATATGCGTTGAATTTATTGAAGATTTAGAGTCAGATTTATAACGGTCGACTCTTCGCTCTACACTTGGATGAGTCCACTCTATTCTTAAAATGAAACCCAATTATCCCTATGGATGACTTCATAGCTATGCCTTTCACATCGCGCTTGAATGTCTTGGCTCTGCATACCTTTTAGATCCCTTAGTTCCTCTGCACTATATCTGCATTGCCCTTTCCCTATTACGCGCCCTTGTTGCGTTACGACCTCCACAACTTCGTCTGCTTGGAAGAACCCAGACACACTAGTAACACCAGCAGGAAGAAGACTCTTTCCATGCTGAATGATGGCAGCGGCTGCTCCAGCATCCACTTCGATTTGTCCGCTGACAAGCGAATGTAACGCAATCCACTGCTTATTCATCTTAATCACTTTTTGAGGGGCATTACCGATATACGTTCCATCACCTTTCCCCTTCAAAACATCTAAAAACTTCTCATGTCCACGACCTGTCCCGATAAATACACTCACCCCAAGAGAAATTGCCGTCTTTGCAGCATCGATTTTCGATTTCATACCGCCAGTTCCCAGTTTTGAGCCAGCATCACCAGCAAGAGAAGCGATTTCTTTCGTAACCTCAGGGAGGAAATAATATTTTTTCGCGTCTGCATTTTTCTGGGGATTCTGGTCATATAAACCATTCACATCCGTAAAAATCATGAGCATATCCGCCGAAACAAGCCCACTTACTAAAGCTGACAGCATATCATTATCACCAAAAGTCAACTCCTCTAAAGAAATAGAATCATTTTCATTGATTATAGGAAGAGCGGAACGGTTTAGTAGCTCCCCTAAAGTAGCATAAGCATTACTGTATTGTTCTTTTCTAGAAAAATCACTTCTCGTTAGTAAGAGTTGCGCGGTAACGATATCATATTTACGGAATTCCTCCGTGTATGCCTGCATTAACAAACTTTGTCCGACAGCAGCAGCAGCCTGTTTACCTTTAATTGTTACAGGTCGGTTAGGGTACCCTAGAGCAGAAAAACCTGCAGCGACGGCCCCAGATGTAATTAGCAAAACTTCATGTCCTTCCTGTTTCAATCTCGCCAAAGCTGCAACGTGATCTGAAAGTTGTTCCGCAGAGATGCCTCCATGATTAGTCGCCAAGGAACTGCTCCCGATCTTTACAACAATTCGTTGTTTTTTCACTTTTGTACCCCCTAGTCTAAAATCACAGCTTTTATAAATTGCACTTCTATACATGCAGTTTGCAGCAATGTTTCCTCTCATCAATGCTACGCCTATTAAAATAAAGAGCAAAATAAAAAATGACCGCTTCGCCCTTAATAAAAAGGACGAAACGGTCATTGTTCCGCGGTACCACCTTCATTGATATACACATATATATCCACTTAGCGCCTATAACGCAGGCGTACGCCTAAACTTTCATTTAAGACTCAGGGATAGGTTCGATACTTTCTATACGAGGAATCTTTCAGCCGGTGAATTCCACTCTCTTTCGCAAGAAGACATATGTACTAGTTCCCTTCAACGATTTTCAATTTAATTTTTATATATTATGCGATATAGTTTGTTTTTGTGTCAAGAGATATTTCGAAAATTTAATAGAGCGACAAGATTTTAGTATGAAATTATGTACAGACTGTATGAATATCATCATATCTAGAGAACGTTGATATAACTATACCTTATTGATTATTCATCAACATAAAGCCTTCTAAACATCTCTTAGCATGCAACAAATAGAGCAAGTCATGTCACAAATCCTCCAACTTCTCCTAATCCTTTATATAAATAATAGAATGTGTTGCTATTATCCAACATGATTTTTAATGTTATCAGGTGGTAGATAATACAAAAAATTTAATTATACTGCATGTACTTATATAGTATCAAATAAAATTAATTTCTTTATCTTTGGTATTGCAAAAAGGAATATACTCTCTTAAAATGTTTCTTTATATTGTATGGGATATTATTTAATTTTTTCAGAATAATAATTTCAAACCGATAAAATTGATTATAAAAGGAGCAAGATCGAGTTATTATGGACAAACAAATTGGATTCATCGGATGCGGAAATATGGGGATGGCTATGATCGGCGGGATGATAAACAAAAATATAGTGTCTTCAGATAAAATAATTTGTTCAGATTTAAACGTTACTAATTTAAAGAAAGCTAGTGAAAAATATGGCATAACTATAACTACTGACAACAATGAGGTAGCTAAAAATGCTGACATCTTAGTTTTGTCAATCAAGCCAGACCTATATTTATCAGTAATTAACGAAATAAAAGAGCAAATAAAAAACGATGTAATAGTCGTAACTATCGCTGCAGGAAAAAGCATTATGAGTACTGAGAATGCTTTTGGTAGAAAGTTAAGGATTGTAAGAGTAATGCCTAATACACCAGCTCTTGTTGGCGAAGGAATGTCTGCATTATGTCCTAATGAAATGGTTAAAGAAAAAGATTTAGAAGATATACTACACATTTTTAATAGTTTTGGCCAAACAGAGATAGTAAATGAAAAATTAATGGATGTTGTAACTTCTGTAAGTGGTTCTTCGCCAGCCTATGTATATATGTTTATAGAAGCCATGGCAGATGCTGCTGTACTGGATGGTATGCCAAGAAATCAAGCATATAAATTCGCAGCCCAGGCTGTATTAGGTTCTGCAAAAATGGTACTAGAGACAGGAATACACCCAGGTGCATTGAAAGATATGGTTTGTTCTCCAGGTGGAACGACAATAGAGGCTGTAGCAACATTAGAAGAAAAAGGCTTGAGAACAGCCATCATTTCAGCTATGAAACGTTGTACTCAAAAATCTGCTGAATTATCTAGTTTAACGGAAAACAATTAAGATAAAATTGCACAATTGTGTATACCTTGAAATAGTTGTAGACCATATTCACATTTGCTTTAGATAATCCCTTATTATCAGTAGTAAATAAAACGGACAAATTCATGCTTACTTGAGATTGTCCGTTTTATTTTTTTATTATTCTTAAATAATTTTATACCTTCCTAATTACATGTCTTTTTTTACCTCTAGTCTTCCCCACTTATTTCCCTCATAAGATTCTGCCTACATACAAAAACCGATTCATTTCACACGAAAAAGAGTCGGTTTTCTAATTTTATGCTTTTGATTACATAAGGTAATGAAATGAAAAAACTGAGAGTTTATTACCTAAGAGCATTTGTTACAACTTCAGCAGCCTGCGCAATTAGTTCATTATTATAGGTAGCCTCTTTCTCATCTCTACTGGATAGAATTGCGATGATAATAGGTGCTCTATTCGGCGGCCAAACGATAGCAATGTCATTTCGTGTCCCATAACTTCCAGCTCCAGATTTATCTCCAACTTCCCAGTCGGTTGGTACACCAGCACGGATAAGTTTGTCTCCTGTAGCATTTCCTTTCATCCAATCTGTAAGAATTTTTCGTTTGTCAGCTGGAAGCGCATTTCCGACCGTAAATTCCTTAAGGTTGGTAGCAAGTGTTTTGGCTGTACTTGTATCACGAATGTCTCCTGGAGTAGCCTCGTTTAACTCTGTCTCAAAGCGTTCAGCCATTGTAACTCGATCACCGATCTGTCTAAGCGCTTTTTCATATCCTTTAGGTCCACCTATTTTATTAAACAAAAGGTTCCCTGCAGTATTATCACTGGAACGAACAGCAGCCTCTGCTATTTCCCCAAGTTTCATGCCTGTACCTACATTTTTCTCTGTAATGGGTGAATATTCCACTAAGTCTTCTTTAGTATAGGTGATAACTTCATTTAATTTATTAATTGAGTTTTGCTGTAGCAATACTCCTGCAGCTAGAGCCTTGTAGGTTGATGCATAGGCAAACCGCTCATTAGGTCGATAAGCAATTGTTCGATTTGTACCAGTATCAATTGCATACACGCCTAATCGAGCATCAAATTTTTTCTCAAGTTGAGAGAATTCTTTATAAGTCGCATGATTTTTATGTTTAACTTGTCCTGTCTTTTCTTTCGCTTCAACTTGCAATGACCCTCCTGTAAAAATTTCTAGGCTTGAAAGACCTAAGCCTAATATGCCAGCACAAATCCCTATTTTTAGCAGCCTCTTGTTTTTCAAAAATATCATTCCTTTCAAATTTTTAATACTGAAAATAAATATTAAATTCAATACACTGTATCCCATTTGAACACCTGTTTTTATACGTACATATAATAGACACTCTAAGTAACAAGTTTGTTCCATTCATTCAAAAAACTTTTTAAATAATAACAGAGGTATTAACAACAATAAGAAATAGCAACTATGATAGCTGCTATTTCTCATTTCAAATCTAACTTTTTCTCTAACTTAGAAAGACTTTTATATAAACAGGGGCTCTCCCCTTAAGAAAAGTGCATAAATTTTACTGCTTTTGATTAGGACTATCTGTACTAGTAGCTTCACCATGTATACGTTGCTTTTTTAAATCAAAGTATACATCTAAAACTTCCTTTCCAATTACAGAATTAATTCCACTTTTATCATTATGAAGCCATGGGACTACTACAGAAAATGCTACTTCTGGATTATCATATGGAGCATATCCAACTAATGTTAAGTTATAACATTCCATACGTTCACCTTTTGCATTTCTACCAATTGGATCATCTCCACCATATACAGTTTGAGCTGTCCCCGTCTTTCCTGCTGGCTTGTATGGTGCGTTTTTGAAATACTTCACGCCAGTTCCATCACCTTCTTGAAATACCCATCTAAAGCCCTCTTTTACTCGATCAATATGTTCTTTCTTCATATCAACTCGATTTAATACGACCGGCTCTATGGAGCGTATAACTTTGCCAACCTCTTCTTTTATTGATTGTTCTTTTATTTCTTGTACAATTTGAGGTTGCATTCTATAACCGCCATTAGCAATAGTTGAAATATATTGTGCCAATTGCAATGGCGTATACGTATCATACTGACCGATAGAGAAATCTAGTAAAAACCCAGGCTGACTATCTACTTTTCTAGTTTGTCCAGTTATTTCATTCGGTAAATCAATACCTGTTGGCACTCCTAAACCAAATTGTTTAAAATAATAACGCATCGTATCAAATGCTTCTTGTTTAATATCCAATGAACCATTTGGTACGTAATTAACCCCCGCAATTTTTAATGCTGTCTGGAACATATATACATTTGAAGATACTTGTAAAGCTCGTAAATCGTTAATATTACCAAATCCGGATACATTCCATGATTTCTTAGCTTGTGTACCTTTAAATTTCATCGGTGCGTCATAAAATTGATCTCCTGGCTGTATTGCCCCTGTCTCGTATCCAGTTAATAAAGTAGCACCTTTTACAGCTGATCCTAGTTCATACGAAGTTGTCATGTTACCTAATGCCAGATCCTCAATCTCTACTTTCCCTTCTTTTTCTACAATCTTTTTGCCTGCCATAGATAAAATCTGTCCGTTATTTGGATTCATCATGACGACAAAAGCTCGGTCCATCAATGGCTCTGAACTCTTAAAAGCTCTCAAATTTTTCTCTATACTTTCTTCCACTTTCTTTTGTAATTCCATATCAATCGTTAATGTTAAACTATTACCACTTTTTCCTTTAGAGATTATTTCTGTGTTTATAATGTTTCCTGATTTATCAGTAATGTTTTTCACTTCTTCTTTTGTACCGTGTAATACATCTTCATATCGTTGTTCAATATAACTTTTTCCTACACGATCATTACGGTTATATCCACGTACCAAATAAGAATCTAAGTTTTCTTTCGGTAATCCTTCTTCACTGCTTGTAATATTACCTAACACAGAACGAAATAAATTACCATTTACATAATTACGTTCCCAATCAACCTTTGCATCTACTCCCGGGAACTCCGCAAGCCTTTCACTTATCCGCGCATACTCTTGATCTGTTACATCTTTTTTAATAATTTGTGGTGTCAGTTGATAACCCGAACTCATTTTACTTTTAATAGCTAACACCTTTAAATCTTGTGCTGTTAATTCTGCCAATTCTACTTCTGTAACGCGACTTCGTCTTAAGTCTTCAATTTTTTTATCTAACTCTTTTCCCTCTATTCCCTTTTCTTTAAACTTTTCTATATCTTTTTTAGTAATCTTTGTCTCCGCACGTTTCGTATTCAACTGCATCCAGAAATCTTTTTTATCGATATCGGTTAACTTATTTATATCTTGTTCGGGCATTTCAAGTACTTTCGCCAAGTCTTTTGCTGTTTTTAAAATATCTTCACTCGTAATCCCCTTCACCCTTGTATACGTAATTGTGCGAAGAGATTTATTATTAACGACTGTTTTCCCTTCTCGATCTAGAATTTGTCCACGTGGAACTGGTATACTAGTTGTTTCATTTTGACTGTTTTCCACTTGGTTCTTATAAGCCTCTCCCTCAACGATTTGTACTTTTCCTAGCTGCATAATAATAGCTGAGAAGAGTACAAATATGCAAAGGAACATTATATTTAATCGAATAGATATATATGTCTTCTGCTTCTTTTCTTTTTGTTTTTTCATAAATCCTCCATATAATTCTTCCGGAACTCTTCACTAATACTTAGTAAATAAATATACTAAATACGTTCCCTATATATTAGAAACCACCATTCAGTTATAAATAGTGTCTTATCTTTTTTTCTAAATCCTTGTAAGCGTCAATTCCTTTTCGTTTAGCCGCGTAATTGATAAATCTCCTTTCCTGTTTTTCTCTCTATTTTTTGTCGCTTGCATTAAAAATGCTAAACTGTATAATGACTCATATTAAACTTACACATAGACTTGCTAGTAACTTTTCATACTAATTATTCCTTTCTTCATGCTGTAATACTTAATAGACAATCTAAGTAATAAAGTTGTTCCACATTTACAAAAAAAATAATTAACTATAAGATGAAATAAGCTAAATAAGGGAGGGTTTTATGTTACATGCAAAAATAAAAAGATGGAGACTTTTGGCAGTTATTTCCATTTTAAGCTTAATTCTAATAATCTTGCTAAGAATCGATTCCATTTCATTTACTATCACTACCTCTACATCTGAAAGAGGAAAAATTCTTGATCAAAATGGTGTAATACTAGCTACAAATAAGAAAGTTAAGTCTCTATATTGCACTTCTAATGATGAAAAGCTATCGAATCAAGATACATCAAACACATTAGCTTTTTTCAATCAATTTTCAAGCGAGTTTCAACATGATATTTCTGCAGAGGACATAAAATCACAATTACAACAATCTTGTAAAAAGCAGACTATGAATGATATACCGTTATACTCTGACATAAATGAGGATGAACTTACATTCATAAACAAAAACAAACCCAATAATGTAATAATCAAAGATGAATGGATTCGATATTATCCAAAGCACGAAATTGCATCACAAGTAATTGGGTATGTAGAAAATGACCTTAATTCAAAGTACGCACCTGTTGGAAAAAGTGGGGTTGAGCTTCAATATGAAAATGATTTAAAAGGAAAACCAGGAAAAACTCTTATTTTTAAAATAAATAATAAAAAGTTCTTTTGGAACATTCAAAAAGTACAAAACGGAAAAGATGTTCAACTAGCTATAGATTCTAAGCTGCAACAAAAAACAGAGGAAGAATTAAGATCTCAAATTAAGAAAATACCTGATGCTAATGCTGGTTATGTTGTAGTGACCGATGTAAAAACTGGTGCAATTTTAACTATGGCCAACTCGGCAGTTTTTGATCCAAATACATTACATACACATGTATCATCTAAAAAAGAAAACATCAAATCACTTTCGCAAAATAAAGCAATTCAAAAATTAAAGTATGGTAAATCTTATGTAAATATGGCCTCTACTATAAAGCCTCTTACTATTTTAATTGGATTAAACGAAAAGCTTTTTCAACCTGAAGATACTTATTTAGATAAAGGTACTTTTCAGTATGATAATCAAAATAACATTACGAATGCACCTGGAACGCCAACAGGTGAAATTACACCGAGTCAGGCTATCATTAATTCATCTAATACATTTATGACAGCAAAAGTAGCTTTACCATTATTCAACCAAAATAATGGGAATATAGAAAAAGTAGCAAATATATGGACAGATTATTTAATGCAATTCGGCCTCCGTTCTAAAACTGGGATTGATTTACCCTTTGAAGAAGACGGACAATATGAATTTCATCCATCTAGTAAGTTTGAAAATGGAGTCTCTGCTTTATTAAATGCTTCTTGGGGAGGAAATGAAGTACACACCCCTCTTCAACTTGCTCAATATGCAGCAACTTTGGCAAGTAAAGGTGATAAATATAAACCTCAAATCGTAAGTTCTATTATTGCTCATGACGGTAATGATTCAAAAAAGTTTAAACCAATCTTAGAAAGTTCAAATCGTTATCCTATGGAATTTTGGAGCGTCGTGCAAGGTGGGATGAGTCACAATATAGAGGAGATTAAAAACTTGCCCTTTCATGTCGCAGGTAAAACGGGTATAACAGGTTCTCCGAATGAGCAAGAAAGAGTGATAAATCATTCTCTTTTCATTGCATATGCTCCTGCCAAGGATCCACAAATCGCCATTTCTGTTGTTATTCCTGGTGGTAATTCAGAAAAGAATAGTGCCGCTCTTGTTACAGCAGAAATTTTAGATTCCTGGAATACTCTTCAAAAAGAGGATAAAGATAAAGAGGAAGGTTCATTAAAGTGAACCTTCCTCTTTTACCATATAGAATCTATATTCATTATTTTCCATATACCTTCATGATTCTTTTCGAACATAAAAGTATACTTAATATCAGTTAAAACATACTCTTTTTGTACAAATCCAGTATGACCGTTAATAGTCGATATTTTTATAAATCCATCATTCTGCACTTTTTCTGGAATCCAAGCTTTTACCATTTCATTAGATACTTCATATAAAACTTGTGATTCTAGTTTTGGTTCAGCTAAAATCTTTGTTTTGTTTCCAATAACAGTTGCATATATAAAATGTTCTTGCTTTGACTGATCACTTTCTGTTAATCCACTTGGTACTTTGTATACTTGCTTTGTATCATTCACAAATTCTCCTCCCATTGTAAGAGCAACTTGCAACTCATGAAAAATATCTTCATCAAACTTCAATTCATCCCTCTTATAAATCTTCCCTTTAAATAGAACTTCATCATTTAACGCTCTATACAGGTCATTTTCATTTTTTAAATCTGTAGTTCGATATAAATCATTCATAAATTGTTTTAATGAAGGATCTTGAGCAGACTCATCTTTTGTTTTAGGCTTAATTTGAGTACTACTTTGTACCGGTGATTTATTATCATTAAGCCAAGGTTGTTGAATAATAAAAAATAACATTGTACAAGCCAAAACAACTACAATAGGCAATGCTTTTTTACGAAATGGTCTCTTGTGTGTTACAGAATCTACTTCACTATTTTGGTATATCGATTGCTTTATTTTATAAATAAATTCTTCTTCATCTTTACGATCCTCCATTGGTCCATTTTTTAATTTGCTATACCAGTCAGGATTTTTTTTACTGTTCATCACTTCTACCCTCCCCTATTAATTTTGAAACCTTACTTCTCGCTCGGCTTAATCTAGATTTTACAGTTCCAATTGACACTCCTAATGTTTCAGCCATTTCTTCATAAGATAATTCATATTTTGCGTCCAATATTAGTATTTCACGGTGTTTTTTAGGTAGTTTTAATACAACCTCCCACACATCATTCATTTCCTCTTGCTTAAAAAATTCTTGTTCCGCCGACAAAGATTGCTTATCGTCACTAAAAAATCCTATTAAAGATATCCTTTTAAAATAGGAGGATTTCAAATAGTTTATTGCAGTATTTCTTGTAATTTTTAATATCCACGTTTTTATAGATGACTCTTTTCGAAATGAATGCCAATGTTTAAAAACCTTTATAAATACATCTTGCGTGATGTCATCTGATAAGTGTGGATCTTTCGTAATAATAAAGGAATAATTCCATACATCTTGCCAATAGTCTTTTATAACATAGTCAAGCTCATCATGATTACATTTTTCAATAAACTTCTGCTCCATTTCCACACCTCAAACTTATTTGAATAAACATAAAACTGCCCTCACTTTTATTATGGTTTCAATATATAGACATGATGCAAGTTTCATTTGTTCCATTAATTATCTTTTTTCGATAGAAAACTCTTTCTTAAAAAATGTAAAGATGGGAGATATAATGAAAAAAACCAGGATAAATTCTTAAAATCACCCTGGTTTTTCTGTATTAAATATGTTTTCATTATTTTTTTATAATAGAGACTGGATCTAATACATCTACTTGACTCCCCATAGTTTTAGTGAGTTTTTTCCATTCCGTTTCTGCTTGTACAGCCTTAACATCATCTTCGTTGTATGGTCTATCTTCACCATACGATTTATTAAAATGAAGAATCTCCATTGATGTTTCATTTACAGGAATTTGATTGAATGTAGCTTTGTCTACAATTACAATCAGTTCCTCATAATTTGAATTACGATAGTGACCAAACCAAGTATCGCTAGCATACTGCACATCTATTTTCTTTTCATTAATTGTTAATTCCTTAATTTTTTTATTTTTCTTACTAGCTAGTAATACAGCTTTACCTTTTGGAACTGAAGGTACTGACTTAATTGGGTCTGAACTCCATACTTCATTATCATTATCTGATTCTCTCAACACACCTATCTCAACCATTTTCTCCGCAGTTTTTTGATCCATAATTAATACTTGTTTGCCACCACTTTCTGCTTTTTTCACTTTATATAAAGCGTTGGTCTTAATTTCACTTTTATGTTGATTTACTATTTCTTTTAATGATTGCTCTTCCCCAATCAATAAAGCGGCATTCCTTGGTTCTTCTTTCTTTCCAAAAGAACAAGCTCCTAACATAGAAATGGATACAATTCCTGACATACACACTTTCATTACTTTTTTCATTTCTTTTTCTCCTCTTTGCTTGTTTTATCAATACGCTACATGATTTTTTTATATAACCGTTGTAAATAACGCCAACGGACAGTGAAAAAGTACACACTTTGAACGGATATAAAGGCTAGTATAATTAAAATGGACATCTTTAAAACAGAGAAGTCAATTAGCTGTTGCAAGGCTATAAAAGCGACACCACTATGAATAATCGCTATAATTAAAGGCAAGAAGAACATTAACATAAGCTGACGCGTTACGATTTTCTTTAGCTCTCTTCTACTTAGACCGACCTTCGCAATCATTTCATATTGTTGTTGTTCCCTTTCTAAATCTGCATATAGTCGGAAATATAATAGGCTGGCTGCAAACGTAAAGAATACGATACCTACTAATACACTGACGATAAGTAAAATACCATTCTTTTGTTTCGAAGAAATCCATTCAGAATACAATGCTTCAAAATAATGATGTGCTTCCACCAAATTATTATTACCCATTGTTGCTTCTAATTTTTTGGTAACCGCTCTTGATTTTTCCCAATTTTCCACGACAAAACCATATTGACTTTTCATTACGTAAGAATCATCTTCCGTCTTTCTGTTAGGGATTTTTTCGTACAAAGAATCCGAAACAACAATAATAGCTCCAATTGTATTTGGGAGAACTATATAAGGGACTGCCTTTTTGACCCGAAGGGACATCTCCATATTTTCCTGTACTACATCTATTTTCTCAGGAATATCTTTTCCTCTTGCATACTTTTCTTTTTGCGAAACGATTGATGGTACTATGATCGCTTCTTGATCATTATCAATCTTTTCCATTTCATACCCGAAAATTTTTGCAAACTTGTTATACTCTGATACTTTGATTAGCACTAAATTATTTTCCGTAAATTTAGGATTCGTAACCCC
The DNA here is from genome assembly GCF_000633475.1 of Bacillus sp. H1a. Taxonomy (NCBI): domain Bacteria; kingdom Bacillati; phylum Bacillota; class Bacilli; order Caryophanales; family Bacillaceae; genus Bacillus; species Bacillus sp. H1a. The sequence goes on from NZ_AYMH01000056.1 coordinate 27,205, forward strand.
TACCTGATAAGAGAAATTTGAGCGAGTGAGTTGTTTTTTTATTTCTGAAATGTGCTCTTCTTCTTGTGGATTCTCTCCTAACGAGGTATAGGTAAATGCAAATGGGTTGGTCATTTCGGTTAATCCCTTATTTCCCATTGCTAGGCATGTACCAATCCCTGTGAAGGCCACAGCAGAAACGGTCGCTAGCATAAAGAACATAGTTGCATTATCCTTCATACGATAAGCCAATTCAGATATAGTAAGAAGGTTTGTTTTATTAAAAAACACTTTGTCTTTTTTCTTCAAGACGCGTATTACATACACGCTCAACTGAGAAAATAGAAAATACGTCCCTATCACTACAAGGACTACTCCTCCAAGTAAGTAAGGCATAATGAAGTTTCTTTCTAGTACGAAATAGAATACACATCCATACCCTAATCCAATGAAGATTACGGAAAGGAATGCTAATCCTTTTGATGCCTTTGGCTCTGGTTTTGGCTTTTCCTCTGATTTCATCAGATCAATCAACTTGTTTCCTTTTACCATCTTAGAAGTAAACAACGAAATGACTAGGAACAGAATCAAAAATGCGCCAGTTGTCATAAAGACAGCTTTTATAGGAACGTAAAAAGGAAGCCCCTTATCAATCGCTAATATATTTTCACTTGCTAATAAATTGAGCTTTGCAAATATCAATCCAACTAAGATACCAAACGTAATAGATGCGATTCCGATTAACATATTTTCTAAAAAAATTAATTTATTTAACTGCGCCGGCGTCATACCATGCATGATTAAAATTCCAAATTCTTTTTTTCTTGTTTTTAAAAAAGAACTCACTGAATATAAAAGAAAGAAGAATGAAAATACAAAAATGAGATATTGGGATATTCGCATCCCCATTGTTCCTAAAAGACTCATTGTTTTACTCGTGGAGACTAGTTCTCCTTGTAAATCAGGATGAAAAAGTAAGAGTGAATATGTGAAAAAAACCATAACTGAAAATGAGCTACTTAGAAAGTGCGCAGCATAAGTCCGCTTATTTCGAATGATATTATTAAAAGCGAATCTTTGAAAAGTCATGCTTACGACCTCCTAGTAATGCAAGTACATCTATAATTTTTTGATAAAACATTTGTTGGTTTTCTCCGTTATAAATTTCGTTATACAATTTTCCGTCTTTAATAAATACAACACGATCACAAAAGCTTGCAGCCACTGGATCGTGTGTAACTAGCATCATTGTTGCATCTTGTTCTTTATTTAATCGTTTTAATAAATCCATTACATCATTAGCCGCTTTTGAATCTAAGTTTCCCGTTGGCTCATCTGCTAGTAGTAATTTTGGTTTATGAATTAGAGCACGTGCAATGGCTGTTCTTTGTGCTTGCCCACCCGATATTTCATATGTTCGTTTATTTAATATATCTTGAATGCCTAATTTTTCTGCAATACCTTCTACACGCTGATTCATTTCCTCGACTTTAGTACCATCTAACGTCAGAGGAAGAACAATATTCTCTTTTACAGTTAATGTTGTAAGAAGATTAAATGCTTGAAACACAAAACCTAATTCACGTCTTCGAAATAATGCCAGTTCATTTTGAGATAATTGATATGGATTTTCTCCATTTATCAATATCTCTCCCGATGTTGGAGAATCAATAGTAGAAACCATATTCAACAAAGTAGTTTTCCCACTTCCTGATGGTCCCATTATTCCTACAAACTCCCCTTTTTTCACACTCAAATTAATGTCGGAGAGTGCTTCATAAGACACCTTTCCTGTATAGATTTTACTCAGTTCACAAACTTTTAATATTTCCATATCATTTTTCTCCTTATTATCTTTTGATAACCTTAGTTTATCTAAGCTTCCCTTCTTCTCATATCGATTAACCTTTCATGTATCTAACAGGTCTGTAAGTTTTCTGAAAAGTTGTAATAACCGACATTCTAACGATTTGCATAAGGGAAAATGATACGGATTGTTGTTCCTTTTCCTACTTCCGAATTTATTTCAATATTATGTTCCAATCTTTTTATAATATTTTTCACAAGATATAATCCCATCCCAGTAGATTCCTTAAATTTTCGACCGTTTATTCCCGTATAAAATGGGCGGAACACTCTCGGAAGGTCTTCTTTTGGAATTCCCACACCATGATCTTGTATTTCAAGGATTACAGAGCGCTCTTTTTCTAATGTAGTAATAGTAACGTTTTTTCTACTTCCTGCTGAATACTTAATGGCATTGGATATAACTTGATGAATAACAAACCGAAGCCACTTTCTATCGGTTTCTACCATAATAGTTTGTTTTACTTTTACTTCTGGATATACATAACTACGGATAAACAGACGTTTATTTTCACGGATTACTTCTTGAACGATTTCCTGTAACAAAACTCTTTCTACATAAAAATCTTGTTCAAACGTTTGTAATCGCGCCATATATAAGACCATTTCTAATCCATACTGCATTTGATCTACTTCTTCTACAATACTTTCAAAAACCTCCCCATTCTCTTCTTGTGTGATCAGTTCAATAACTGATAAAGGCGTTTTCATCTGATGCACCCATTGATTAATAAATGTAAGGTGTTCTTTTTGTTTATACTCCCAAGTCTTTAACTGTTGATGATATTGACTATATTGTGTTTCCAATACTCGCTGAAGTGCAACTGATAATGGAGTAGAATCCAGTTCTTCTAAGGATTCCTCTAATGTTTCTGAAGGAGTGGATAATTTTTTATAAAATCTACGATGGCTATAATAGCGATAAACTAAATACCCAATTAAAAAGCATCCTCCTAAAAACACACTATATAATGCAGTAGATAAGTGATTATATCCATCCAGCCAATAAACAGTTAAAACGACAAATAGCTGAATAATTGAGAAACAGATGAAAGGGATATGTTCACGTAAAAATAAATTCATTATTATACCTCATCATTCTTCCAAGTTATTTTCAAACGATATCCAGCACCACGAACTGTTTCTAATGCATTTTTTATTCCGATTTCTTCTAATTTTTTTCGGACACGTGTAACATTTACACTTAAAGTATTATCATCCACATACGTATAGTCATCCCAAAGTTTTTCTAAGATTTTCTCTCGGCTAACAATACTAGGAGATTGTCGTAAGAGAGTTTCTAGTAAAACAGTTTCTTTTTTAGATAGAATACACATGCTATCATTTAGCTTTAATTCCATTTTTTCTGGATAAAGTATTAAACCAGATTGCTGAACAACTCTTTCTTCCGCTTTAGGTGCATATTCCCCGTAGATTCTTCGAAGATGACTTCGGATTTTTGCCATTACAACTTCATAATGAAACGGTTTAGTGATATAATCGTCGGCACCATGTTCAAGTGCCATAACTTGCTCCATCTCTCCATTACGCGCTGATATAAATATAATGGGACAAGTTGAGAGCGTTCTAATTTGTCGGCACCAGTAAAAACCATCAAAACTAGGTAAATTTACATCTAATAAAACTAAATCAGGTTGAATTTTCACAAAGTTATCTAAAACATTTTCAAAATCCTCTGTAATATTCCCTTCATATCCGTACTTATTAATATGGGATTGAAGTAATTTAGAAATTTTTTGGTCATCTTCTACAATCATAATTTTATACATATGTTAAGCTCCTTTTATTTATCTTTTCCGACAGAAGACTCCCTTCTCAGTTTGGATAAGGGTGTGATGGCACCAGCAAATAGGTGGGAGATAAATGTCGGTTGGCGTAAGCCAACATGTTCGCTCCGATTTAGTTGTACAAATTTTTCTTTGAAAACAGAAGATATGAGGTTGGTTGCAGAAAAATCGTTGAAATTGTAAAAGCTTCAACGTTCGATCAATCCACGGTTACATCGGTGTCCGCAGGAATCTCCCTCTTCAAACACGCCGCAAGGTCGTTAAGTGGGACTAGTTAAAGTATATGTTTATTATCTGTAAGAATATAAAATATACTTTTATCTTTTAGTATAAAGAAATTTTCCTCTTACTTATATTGAATAACCTTACTTCAAACTAACAGCTTTGTAATGTTTCTGAAAATAAAGTTAAGCATAATAGCTCTTATTTTTTAAATTTCAATTATTTAATTTAACATTTTAAACTTTTTGTTTTATAATTTTCAAATAAAAAATAATCGTATTTAATTGTGTAAAAAACACGTAATTAAATACGATTATTAAAATCATAAATCTAAACCAACGCTACAATAAAATGTGCAAGGCTTATATATTTCATAACAAAATTCAATAACTTTATAATTGCTTTATAAATCTTGAATCGGTAAAGTTTGTATATTTACTAAAGAAGTAAATTTCACCTTCTAATTAAGTATTATTTCTGAAAAACATGTTTTACTTTTTCGCCTGGAACATTACTCCCCCCTCTTCCTTTTACACCTTCAATCATCATAGTAACAATCATGTCTGGCGCATTCGCATCAAAAGCTGCAAACCATCCAAGTTCTTTTCCGTCTGCTTCTTTCGACTCTTTCAGTTCTGCTGTACCAGTTTTACCAGCAAGAGTTACACCATCAACTTTAGCAATTCTCCCCGCGCCATCAGGGTCATTAATGACTTTTATTAATGCACTCTTTAATATCTCTTGATTCTTTTTAGAAACCACATTTTCTTTCCAATTCCCCGCTCCTTTTGCTTCTTTTAAAAGATGAGGCGACGGAATATTCCCTTCATTCACAATCGGTGCATATGTTAATGCTAAATGAAGTGGTGTCATTAATACTTGTCCTTGTCCATATCCCGTGTCTGCTAGTTGAATATCATTTTTTATCCCATCTTTTGCAATTATTGATATAGGAAATTCGTATTCGATTGGTAATTTTTCATGAAACCCGTACTTCTTAAATTCACTTACATACTGATCTTTTCCCATTTTCAAAGCTTGTTGAGCAAAATAAATATTATCAGAGTACTTCATTGCCTTATCAAAATCAATTGGACTAGCATCCTTCACACGTGTTACATAATAATTTCCCCAAGATGAATCTTTTGTCCACTTTAATCCTTGAATTTTAAATTCTTCCTTAGGATTTATTGTGTTTGTTTCCAAACCAATTGCACCTGTAATCGTTTTAAATACGGAACCTGGTACAAATGCTTGTGTGAAGCGATTCATCATTGGCAGTTTCGAGTCGTTATTCCATGCTTCTCGTTGGGCTTTTGATGCTCCTCTAACAATTATATTTGGATTATAAGCGGGGCTACTTACAAGTGCGATTGTTTCACCCGTTTTAGGATTGACCGCTGCACTAGATCCTGCTTCATTTTTCATTTCATTAAAGATTTTTTCTTGAATTGCAGCATCAATTGTTAACGTAACATTTTCCCCTTCTTTTGCTTCTTTTTTTGCTACGTTTTTAATCTCTTTCCCATTCTCATCTTCCATAAATACGCGTCCACCCTTTTCACCACGCAATTTATTCTCTAATACTTTCTCTAAACCTGTCTTACCTACTAAATCATCTGCTTGATAACCTTTTTTTTGAAGCGATTTTAACTCCTCTGCATTTACCTTTCCTATATATCCCGTTAAGTGTGCCGCTGCTTCTCCTAATGGATACGTACGAATATTTACTGGGCGAGATGAAACTCCTTCTAATTCAATATAATCATTCTGTCTGGTTCCCTCTTTTAAAATACCAATTGGTACAAAGGAATCTGGTTTTATCCATTTCGCTGTGAGCTTCTGATTGACCTCTTCTGTAGACATATCAAGTAATTGTGCTACTATTTCTTTTGTTTGCGCCGCCGTTTCGCCTAGTTTCTCCGGAATAATTCCAACCTCAGTCGCTTTTCCATTCGTTGCAAGCCCTTTTCCATTTCGATCATATATTTCTCCGCGTTTTCCTTGCTCTGTTTGCATACGTACTTTGTAATCTTTTTTCATACCTGGGAAAATGAAGTCTGGTGTCCAATCTATTTTCCAAGATTCCTTTTCTTTCACGAGTTTTGCTTCATGGATGAATGAAACCGTTCCTCCATCCGTATCCATATTAACTTCAAAAAGAAAAAGTTCTTTATCTTTAGCATTCTCTCCCTTCGTTTTAATTTTTAAATTCTTAACTCCAATACCCTCATAGATTTTTTGATATTTCTCTGTGAAATCCTTGTTAGAAATTGTTTTTTTTGCATGTTCTGATAAACGATCATACATATTTGTAAATTTTTTATCATTCCATAAATTGATATATTCTTCAAATGCTTGTTTTGGCGGTTCGTTTTTATTACATCCTACCAACATAATTCCGAAACAAAAGAAAAGCAGCATCCATATTTTTTTCAATTCAATCTTCTCCCTTAGTTATAAATGATTATTCCTTTCTTAATTTATTAAATAAAAAATGTTTTAACGCTTAATAGACAGTGTAGGTAATGAAATTGTTCCACATTTACAAAAAAATTAAATTTATGGTTAAGTTGCATTCGAAGGGGAAGATTTTAAGATTCTTACAAACAAAAGAAGCGAATCTATTTAGCAATCGGTATCATTATTAGTGTTGTTTTAACAATTTTATTTAAAATACCTTTTAGTGCTTGTTCGCAAATCTTATCTTTTTTCTTTGTAGATTTTTGATACAAAAAAGGAATCCTTATAATAAGGATTCTGCAACAGAAAATAACAAAAATATAAACAATAAAAAGAATTACTTAAAGTATAATTTATAGGCGCTCTATATCCTTTTTTTTCGCATCAAAAACCCCTGCGCTGTATGCGACAGGGGTTTTTGACGGTATCATCATATTTCATTCTACAACTTATTTAGAAGAGCCATGTACAGGCAAACTATTAAAAATCAATTCAGCAACTTTTAAATATCCCTTTGAGTTCGGATGAACTAAATCTGTAGACCAAAGCGTATTGTCATTAACTAAATGATGATTCCAAAAGTCAACATGATGAAGCTTATACTCTCTACTCAGTGAAAGTATAACTTCATTTGCCTCTAATAATTGTTCTCTTAATACTTGTTTTTTTTCATAAGAAAGAGGAAGCCTAACTGTAAAATCTGGAAGGTTTGCTATAATAATATCAGCACCTGTTTTACTTAATGTATCTATCATAAATTCCATATCGTTCTTATATGCATGATGATTCCAACTTCCCTTTAAAACATCGTTTGCACCTGCAATTAGACTAACCAAATCTGGATTAAAAGTTAATGCCTTTCCCAATTGTTGCGAGCGAATTTCTTTAGTTACTAACCCACGTTTTGCAAAATTAGCATACTTTAAATCGTTTTCACACAGTTGAACAAAATGATCTGCCCAGCTTTTTAATGCTATTCCCTCAACTTCATCCCCTATCCCCTCTGTAAAACTATCACCAATCGCTACAAATCGCTTCCACATATCTATTCCCCCTTTTTTATTATTCATATCTACACTATACAATAGCCCACAGCGTAATATAAGAAAATTCACGTTATTTTCTCGCGGAAATAGGTTGAGACCAACTATCTTTGTCATTATCATTTAATCGTACTTGAAAAACATATATAGGTTGAGAAAAGCCTTTTGTATCAGCGTAGTAACCTATATTATAATCTGTAATGACTAATGTATCACCTGCTTTGAAAGATATTATAGGATCACTAACGTTTTACTGGTTGTACTTTCGGCTATGTTTGGATAAACGTTACGAAGCTTCTCTTTAGTAAGAGGATTTTTGGAGTTAAGTATAAAATTAAAAATTTGTTCAATTTTAGTATGTTTATACAGAATCCATAATTGACCGATTCCTAATCTACTTAGGAACCGGTAATATTCGTATATTTACTAAAGAAATAAGATCCCTTCCAGTATTACACTTTTTTAGGGGAATTTGTTGTTCTTTGTTTTGCCCAATTGATACATTTCTTTTCAATTAAATGATACGATACTATAGAAAAAAGTATTGTCATTGTAATACATAAAGTAAGAAGGAAAAAGATAGGTATCTTTGTATACAAAAGTTTAAATAGTACCATCATGATTGGAAAATGACACAAATAGATACTATATGAAATTTCCCCTAAGTATACAAATACACTCTTATTTAAAAATGCTTTTACTTTTAGGTTACTCATGGCCATGATAATAAATATACTAACACCAATTACGACACCCCAATCTTGTAATAAGAAAGTAGTATCATTACGGGAAAAACCATAAATTAAAATGGAATATAAATATAGAATTATCCCTAATGCAATAAGAAATCCTTTTTTAAATTTTTTCATATTTTGATATAAGTAAATAAGTCTTTCCTGATGCTTAAAAAGTAACATTCCAACCATAAACATAGATGTGAAATGCAGTGTATCGGCATAACCATTATAAAATCCCTCTGCTTTCCCAATATGCAACATATTAAGGAAAACACTAATTAAAGAAAAGCTCAAAGCAAATAGTATCGTTTTCTTCCAACTCAGTTTATAAAAAAGAAGGAATAACAAAGGAAACACAATAGATATACGCATTTCTTGAGCCAATGACCAGATAACTGGATTATAATTTTCCGTAAAGAAGTTATTAAGAAGCACAAAGTGGTTTATAATATCTATTTTTGTTATAGACCCTTGCCACCTATCATAGAACCAATCCCGTAGTCCTGCCACTTCATACGACGAAAACAAAATAAATAAAGCAAAGGTAATGATTATCCAAAAATAATAAGGGATATAAATTCGTACAAATCGCTTAATTAAATATCCCCAATAATTTGTTTTTGAATGATAAAGTGCCATAGATAACACAAAACCACTTAGTACATAAAAAACGATTACAGCTTCTCCACCCGCCCATAAAAACCTAAGCGGGGAAAATTTAATAGAATTAGGCAACGATGGTAGCATTAAACAAAAATGTCCAAATACCACTGTAAGTGCCGCTAACCCTCGTATGGAATCTAATTCTTTTATTCTCTTACTCATAAAATGTTCTCCTTGTAAATTGTAGATTTTGCTGTTAATAAAGGCCACTATACTAGTGTAGTGGGAGAATTGTACATATTGTTTCTTTAAATTCCTAATATAAGCAGTACAAAGTCAATCTATGTATCTGTTTAAGGGAACTTTCGTATTTAGGCGTAAGTAATATAATAATAGAAAGAAAAAAGAAATTTCATTCTATAAAATCGTATTGTCGTTTAGAAAACATTTTAAAACTGTTTTCTAAACCCTTGTTATAGTCTGTCTGTTCATCTGTCCATTGAACACCCTTATTTCCAGGCCATCCTGAGGTATTAGCAACATGTTTTAATAGCTCTGGTCCTTTTAAATTTTGCTGTAAACCACGGTTATATGCATTTGTCATATTAGATATTGCAATTCGAGTATTCGTTTCTGCATTTTTCAAATCTTCGTTCGTTAAATTTTTAGGTGCTAGTCCACCTCGATGGAGCTGAAACAATCCAAATGATGTGCTCTGATCTCCGACTGCATTTTGATCAAACTTACTTTCATGGAATGCAATAGATAAAGGAATCCATGGTGCTATACCATGCTCTATTGATATTTGTTGAATCGTGTCTCTTACTTTAGCTCGGTTAGTATGATGGTCATATGCGTATTTTGTAAGATATAGCCCTACTGTTAAAACCAAAATAGATACTCCACTTTTTATTAATGTCCCTCTCATCGACGTCACCTCACTCGTCAGTATCAAAAATTGTCACTAGTAATCATATCTTTTCGATATATCAACTCGTAAACGTGTATCATTTGATTATTCTTTGTTTCATTAGTTACCAATTTTTAAGTGAAATTATTAGGGGGGTCCCTCCATTTGGGTACATCCATTAAAACCGTACTTTTTTCTCGAATACCTTGTTTTTTATTCGATTGAAATTAAAGAATAACTATATACATAGGGATAAACGCTATAAAGAGATACTTAAATTTCTTTAAAAAATTCATTTTCTGGCCTCCATTTCTTTATGTAATTACTTTAAAACAAAATATTTAATAGAAAGAAAAAATTTTATTAAATTTTTATAAAATTTGATAACAGAAATAAGTACCAGGTATCAATTTTTATTGTCACTTGATGGAATAATGAATGTTTTTCATCATGTAACTTTATTAAACTAACCTTTTACTATATCAACTGCACTATTCCACACACCTCTAAAGAAAGATCCAATTTCACGCATAAAACGTGTAAACCAATTAGCTTGTCCTACATCAGATTTTGCTACAAGGTCTACTTGTAATGATTTACCTGATAAGAACCCAGGATCGTTATTATCTATAGGTGATATAATCATTTGACTAATTGTTACACCTTTTTTAATAGGCGCTTCTTGTTCTTTATTTAATACTTTAAATTCTTTTTTATAACCGTCTTTGCTGCCCTTTGGCATTGGAAGTGCAACAGCTTGCTTCGTTTGAACTGCTACATCTTTATCTTTTGCATTTTCTACCCGCACTGTTTCATGCCCTTTTACTGCTGAATCTTTTTCATAGGCCTTCTTCACTTCAAAATTCGCAAATCCATAATCATATAATTTCTTTGTTGCATCAAAACGTGCTGTATGAGAGTTTGCTTTAATCACTACAGAGATTAGACGCATACCGTTTCTTTCTACTGTGCCAGTGAAACAATCCCCAGCTTCTGGAGTTGTTCCTGTTTTCAAGCCATCTACACCTTCATATTGCTTAATTAACCCTTTTAACATCCAGTTCGAGTTCGCCATATCAATTGGATACTTGCCGCCCTTTTGGAATGTTTTTTTCGAGATTTTTGCTGTATCTAATATTTTCGGGAAATCTTGAATAAGACGTTGTGCTAAAATCGCACAATCTCTTGCAGACATTTTATTTTTCTCGTCTGGAGTTGTCCCTTCAGGATGCTGTCCTTTTAAATCATTGTTTGTTAAGCCTGTAGAGTTTACAAATTTATAATTTTTCAATCCAAACTCTTTCGACTTATCGTTCATCATTTTTACAAAATCGACTTCTTTTCCAGCAATTGCTTCAGCTAAAGCAATTGTTGCACCATTGGCAGAGCAAATTGCCATTGCCTCGTATAGCTCTCTTACCGTATAATAACCACCGTTTTCTAGAGGCACATTTGATAATGAGCGATCTTGTGAAATTTCGTGTGCGTATTCAGAAACTTTAATTTTCTGATCCCACTTAAGTTTCCCTTTAGCTATAGCTTCACTAACTAAGTACTCACTCATCATTTTTGTCATACTAGCAATCGCTAATAGTTCATCCGCATTTTTTTGATACAAAATTTTCCCGGAATCTGCTTCTACTAATATTGCTGCACCTGCTTCAATATTTAAAGCAGATCCTTTTTCTGCTGATACACTTCCATATGTAACAAACATGCTACAAAATAGTGTAAGCACTGTTACTATTACAATGAATCTCTTGCAAAACATACCTTTCACTTCTGTTACCTCCAATATCTTTGTACTCAAAAAACCGTTATTCTAACATAATCCGCCAAAAAATAGACAGTGTTATCAAATCCTATATACATATATGACATTAGGATCGTTTTTAAATAGACCATCTCATCTCAATATTTTAGGCGCTAACACGAATCAGTTAGTCTCCTGCAGTTTTATTACCTTAACGAATAGCGGTCCCTGCAAATTCTTCAAGAGTCATACCGATATCCACGTATTTTTTATGATTAGTGAATATTCAACTAAGTCATCTTTCGTGAAGGTTATAAATTCATCAAGTTTGTCAATTGAATTTTACTTTATACTCCCGCAGCCAAACCATATAGGTGAAAGCGCTCATAAAATCGGACAGTCGCTTACCGATTTGTACGGTATCGGTATCAATAGTATAGGCACCCAGTCTAGCGTCAAACTTTTTCTTGAATTGAGCGAATTCTCGATGAATCGAATGATTTTCAAGTTTAGTTTTCTCAGCTTTTTTGCGTTTGCCTGCAATGGTTCACCTGTAAAAAGTTTTACCCTTGTAAGATTAACACTCAGTATTTCCACACACATCCCTATTCTTAATATCCTTGTATTTTTCGAAATGAACCGTACTTTCATATTTTTTAGGATTACACTGAATAGACAATCTAAGTAATACATTTGTTCCACATTTACAAAAAAATCAAACCAGTGTGCCACGCATATGGTGGTACCCTATTAAAGAAAAGGTATATAAAGTTTATCAAATCCATATGAGAATAGTTTCTTGGTTTCTATAAAACGCTGAGAACCATTACTAGTACCCATTACAACAGAAATCAACCTTTTACCATCTTGTTTTGCTGTTCCTGTAAAACAGTATCCTGCTGCATCTGTAAATCCAGTTTTTAATCCATCAACTTCTTTAAAATATAATCTTCTATTAGAAGGATAAAGCATTTTATTGGTTGTATTTACAGTGGTTCCACGTAAGTTAAAAGATGTAAGTTTGGTTACTTCTAATATATTCGGATAACTTTTTATCAAATGTTGTGCTAATTTTGCTGCATCTAATGCAGTCATTTTGGATTCTTCATTTTTTTCATTGGCAAGGCCGGTTGCATTAACAAAGTGCGTCTGAGTTGATAATTGTAATTGCTTTGCTTTTTCATTCATAAGCAGTGTGAAATCCTTCTCACTCTTAGAAATATGTTCAGCTAATGCAATTGCAGCATTATTCGCTGATGATATTACCATCGCATGAAATAATTCTCTAACAGTTAAACGATCTCCATCTTTTACATAAATTTTTACACCTTCGCTATTCACAGCCTTCGAGCTAATCGTAACAGAATCATCCCATTTTATGCTGCCATTTTCGATTTGCTCCAATACGATATACTCTGTCATCATTTTCGACATACTCGCTGGTGCAAAAGGCATATCTTCATTTTTTTTATAGATGATTTTTCCTGATTCGGCATCCATTAGAATCGCAGCCTTTGCTTGAATATTCAGCTCATTATTATGTGTTTGAAAAAAATAGAGGAATATAATCGCTGAGATACATAGTATAGGAATATAAATCTGTTTCTTTAAAATCTTCATTTTCTAATCTCCTTTTTTCTTGTGTAAAATTAGTTTAGAATAAAATATTTAATTGGAAGAAAAGAAAAAATAAAGATTTAATAAAGAAAGAGGAAGCTTCTTATAAAGAAGTTTCCTCTGAAAATAAATGTAACTTTACTGAGAAAGTTGTTTTTTCTATATCACTGTATACTTCAATTGTTCCATCATGCAATTCCACAATACTTTTGACGATTGCTAAACCAAGCCCAGAACCACCTGTCTGAAGAGACCGAGATTTTTCAACTCGATAAAAACGTTCAAATATATAAGGTAATTCTGTAGTTGGTATAGAACTACCGTAATTTATAATATCTATCACAACTAATTTATTCTCTTCACGTGCTACAATATCTATATATTTCCCATCACTTCCATATCTAATTGCATTTGTAATTAGATTTTCAAACACCCTTACTAATTTGTCACCATCTGCAAGCACACTTAATTTTTTTGATAATATAGATAGCCGAACATTCATGTTGGCCTGCTTTATTTCAAACCGAAATTGCACTACTAATTGTTCAAGCATTTCAGTGATATCGATTTTAGTTTTTTCTAAGTGTGTCCCTTTATTTTGAAAACGTGTATATTCGAATAGATCATTTATTAGAGTAGTTAATCTTAAAACCTTATCATATACAATCTCTATATAATAACGTAATTCTATTTCATCCCTATATTTATCTTGCTGAATATAAGCTAAATATCCAACAATTGAGGTCAACGGTGTCCGTAAATCATGTGAAACATTTGTAATCAAATCTTTTTTTGTCTGCTCTATTAAACGTTCTTCTTCAATAGATGTTTTTAATTGCTTTACTATGTTATTAATTTCTTTTGCCAGTTCCCCTAGTGGAGTATCAGGTATAATGATAATTTCATGTTCAAAATTGATGTTTCCAATATGCTTGATTTCATTTAAAATTTGATTGAAATATTTTTTGAAATATTTTCTTTTTTCATAAACATAACATAGTGAAATATAAAATAAAATAAATACAAAATTTAAGAGATAGTAAAGATTAGCATACAGCTGTTCTAAATGCCTAGGTCCATAAGCCTGTGAAATTTCTCTACGCACCGTATGAAACGTACTTGACGTAGCATCTAAGCCCCAATAAATCACATTTATTATATAAAGGGTTCCATAGGATAGACATATTGCAAGAGAAACATATATACATATTTTCCATATAGGAATGGATTTAAGAATTTGTAAAGAACTATTTTTCAATTTTATATCCCACTCCCCATACATTTTGTATTATCCTTTCCCCTTCTAAAACATTTTCTAATTTCTCTCTGATATTACTAATATGAACCATAACGGTTTTATTTGAATCACACGCTACATTTTTCCAAACCCGCTCAAAAATCTCTTCGGAACTATAGACTTTTCCAGGCGTAGATGCTAATACATATAAAATTTCAAATTCAATAGGCGTTAATTTTATGATAGTATTTCCAATTGTAACAATATGATTTTCCTTATTAATTACAAGTGATCGAATTTGTATAATATTTTTTTCAACATTTTGGTTGGAAGTATTTTCCAAAAAAGATCTTCTTAATAAAGCTTTTACTCGAGCAACTAATTCTAAAGGATTAAAAGGCTTGATCATATAGTCATCAGCCCCTGTCATTAATCCTATTATTTTATCCATATCTTCAGCTTTTGCACTTAACATAAGAATAGGAACATCACTAAATTTTCTTATTTGTTTACATACTTCTATGCCATCGATATGTGGCATCATAATATCTAGTATCATTAAATCAATTTGTTCGTGTTTCATGATATCTAATGCTTCTATACCATTAGAAGCCGTATGAATCGTATACCCTTCATTTCGGAGGTATAAATCGATTAACTGTACTATATCAGCTTCATCATCAACAATTAAAATTTTCGTCTTCATACAATTACACCCTTCCTACAGTTTTGTTTAATATAAATTGTTAAAAGTTTATAATCCTAAATCATGTAAAAGTTACTTCTACTGAAAAATTTTATCCTTCTATCGTCCCACGCTTGCCGAGGTTGAGAAAACCAAGCAAAAGTAGGGAGCGTGGTGAGTCAACGTATAAGACACTTCAGTTCTCACCGTAGGAACTACGGGCAGTGCCTGCTACGATAACTTGGTGGACACATCCATGTTCGCAGGAATCCCCCACTTCAAACATCTCGTACGAGTGTTAAGTGGGGGTAGTTCAATCTATAAAATCGTGTATTCGTTTAGAAAACATTTTAAAACTGTTTTCTAATCCCTTGTTATAGTCTGTCTGTTTCTCTGTCCATTGAACACCCTTATTCCCAGGCCAACCTGAGGTATTAGCAACATGTTTTAATAGCTCTAGTCCTTTTAATTTTTGCTGTAAACCACGGTTATATGCATTTGTCATATTAGATATCGCAATTCGTGTATTGGTTTCTGCATTTTTTAACTCTTCATCCGTTAAATCCTCAGGTGCTAATCCACCTCGATGGAGTTGAAATAGTCCAAATGATGTATCCTGATCTCCGACTGCATTTGGATCAAACTTACTTTCATGAAATGCAATAGATAGGGGAATCCATGATGGTATACCATATTCTATTGATATTTGTTTAATCGTGGTTCTTACTTTAGCTAGAGTGGTATGTTGGTCATATGCGTATTTAAAAATGTATATCCCTACTGTTAAAACCAAAATAAATACTCCAATTTTTATTAATGTTCCTCTCATCCAGATCACCTCGCTTGTTCGTATCAAATATTGTCACTAATAATCATATTTTTGGGGGATATTAACTCGTAATCGTTAATCATTTGATGGTTCTCTTTTTCATTAATTACTGCTACCCCCAGCCGGTTTTACATTACTATTTGTTATGACTTTATCGTAATCTCCTTCATCAAATAAATAGAGAGTCCTGTTAGCACAGAGCTTCTGTATTATTGTCAGCCTACAAGCGTGCGTCTTTTTGGAAATTCAGGTGAAAATGGTCAGCATCCTGATAAACACCAAACTCATATCCTTTTTCTTTATAAAATTTGATGATTTCTGGAAGTGCTTGTAATGTCTGCGGCTTTTCATGCACAAGAATGACCTCCACGTCATCTGTTGTTCCCTTTTTAATATTTTCTACAATTTGGTTAGGATTATCTTTTAGCTCCCAATCATGAGAATCAATTGTCCAATCCCAAACTTTAATACCAGCCTTTACAATTTGGTCCCGAGTTTGTTGGTCTTTCAATCCCGGTGCTGAGCCATATGGAGGACGCACCAATGTAGGATTTGTTCCTGTAATATTACGGATAAGCGCTAATGCTTCTTTCATCTCTGGTACAAATTGTCCATTAGTGTATAACTTCTTACTATCATGTGTCATACTATGTCCACCGATATAATGACCTTCTTTTATCGCTCGTTTAACATTTTCTTGGAATCCCGTATTTTGTAGGTTTTTTCCTATCATAAAAAATGTTGCTTTGACTTCTTGCTCTTTTAATACATCTAAAAATTGACCTGTCAATGTACTCGGTCCATCATCGAATGTTAAATACACTACTTTTCCTTCTAGCTTTCCATCAGGTTTTTTCTTTTTTGTATGCTCTATTTTTTCTTTCTCTTTTGGTTTTTCTATAGCTTGTTTATTATTTTCTTTAACTCCCGCTATTGCAGAAGGAGAATTGAATTTACCTATTGTAAAGTACACTAAAAATGCTGTTGTTAGAAGAATTCCTAATGATAGTACGGTCTTAAATATTCTCTTTTTATTATTTTTTAATAGTTTCATTATTTCTCTCTCCATTTGTTATATATGCAATATATATAAATTTAAATTTACAAAGGTGGCAATGAAAAAATGCCGTTTTTATTATATTAAGTAGCGGTTTTTATTGTAATTATTCGTGGTTCCTTTCTATATAACATCCGCTTTTATCACTTTTGGCGCATTTACTGTTGTAAGGGAGAGTTTTCTCCATATGGTACATCCATTAAAAGCGCACTTTTTTTTCGAATACCTAGCTTTCTTTTATTCGATTGAAAATAAAGAATAACTATATACATAGGGATAAGCGCAATAAAAAGGTACTTGAATTTTTTTAAAAATTTCATTTTCTAGCCTCCATTTCTTTATATAATTAATTTAAAACAAAATATTTAATAGGAAAGAAAGATAAAATAAAGATTTTATAAAGATTGATAAAAGAAAAGGTATAGGTACACAGAGAGTGATAATTGTATTAGAATATGATCGAATTAAAGCCTTTCAAATACCGAATAGCACAACTGATTATATTAAAATTCACATGTACAAATTGATTTAGAAAATCCATGTATTAGCTTGATTACGTGGATTACAATCTTTATTGTCCTCTTGATGGATGTGTGGTGAGACCCCTAGATGGAATAATGAATGGTTTTTCATCATGTAATTCATTTAAACTAGCTTTGCAATAGAATTCTAATCACTTATCTATTAAAAAGGAACCTACCTTTCTAGTAGATTCCTTTCATAATTAGAACAGATTTGAAGTTGGGTGAATAAGGAAATTCTGCTCGTTCTATCGCATGCTGTTTTCATATATACTTTCGTTGTATAACAAGAAATTTTTATTTGAACCAAAAACCTCTAAATTTTAGTTAATATAATTTTTTTAAACACGGTATTTTTTTACTAGCAGACAATAATACTATTGAAAAAATGCATGTTCCCAATAATATAACTATAAAATACAACAAAGAATCTATACGATATAATTTTGAGAAAAGGATTAAAAATAATCCGTGTGACACATACATGAGAAAACTCAATGGTCGTAAAATGTGATAACTCGAATGATTTTCTAAATTCACATTCAATAATGTCATAAATAGAAAATGAACAGTTGGTACTAGCATAAACCACATGCCATTTCCTTTAGTAAAGGCTAAATGTTGCACATTAAATGCTTCAAATGTTAGTAACACAAATGATAGAAATAAACAACCTAAATTATATTTTTGTGAACTTTTCTTTTTCGAATAAGCAATGTACATTCCTAGGCTTACAAAAAAACTACCAAAAAATAAGCCATTTCTTGTTGTTAAAAATATAGTGTAGTACCAAGAAATGAAATTTTTTGATTGAAATATATCAAAATAAGATTGTAAAAGGGTACCACAAACAAAAAGCATAAGAGTGATTCCTAACACCATCTTAGGTTTACATAATTTAAACAACACAAATGAAAAAGCCATTGCAAAAATTAGGGCAGATAGATACCAAAGTGTATAGTAACTACCTTCAAAGAATGCTTTCTGTAAATATACTAACCAATACCTCCATGACTCTCCACTCTTAATCCAAATATACATTTGGATTGGGAAGTATATGAGTGTCCATATAATATAAAGCTTTATGAGTCTACTTATCACTGGTATTACTTGTGGTAAGTCATCTTTAAACGAATGGTTTATGCGGACCTTTTGGGCGAAAAAAAATCCAGATGTTACAAAGAAAAATGGAACGGCTATACGAGCTAATACCGAAACTAAAAAATAATTACCGTCCAGTGAGTAATGATAAAGTGGGTCCGTGTGAACAGTAATTACTAAAATTGCTGCAATAACTCGTGTTATATCAATTGCAACATACTGTTTCATTTATACAAACCTTTTCTATATAGTTAGAAGCCATTCCTGATAAAACACCACTATACGTAATAATATTAAATTCCACCCAATCGCCAACAGCAAAGTTTTGCGAGCTATCTGTAACATCTATAATGCAATGATCACTACTTCCACCCTCAACAGTAATATTTTCATCCATAGCTTTTAAACCATTGATATCTATATCTTGCTTTCCAATAGCAACAATTGCTCTTTTACGTAGACCTTTATCACTTGGAGAAATAGGCTTTCCAAATGCATTCATATAAGCTCGTGCTCCTCGAGGTAATGATGGCTTAGTTTGAAGTTCGATAATTTCTGCGCGAAGTCGGATGACATCCGTTTCCCAATTATCTAACTTTTGGCCGTATGCTATTTCTCTCCCTAAAAATATAGATTGGTTAGTTCGTAAATTAGTAATACCTTTTGGAACCATTCCATCATATAGCATTTGTAAACTACTAGAATTTCCACCTGATACAATTGGTAATGGTATATTGTATTTATCACGAATTTTTTGTGCTAGATCCGCTATGAAGCCATAATTTTCTTCTGTCGGAATAATTCCACCAAAACAAGTTAAATTCGTCCCAATTCCAGTTAGATTAATCCCTTTCATTTGTAAAACTTTTGATATGGTATCATGAATCTTTTTTTCATCTTCATACCATATCCCTTCTCTAAGGTCACCGACATCAATCATAAGGATAACGTCGTGTTTTTTGTTATGTTGTTCTGCTACTTCTGAAAGCTTTTCTATTATTTTCAGCTCAGAGTTTAAACTGCAATGAGCATATTGTATAACCTCATCAATTTCACTATATTTTGGTGATCTTAATAGCATTTTTTCAATTGGCAAGTGACTAAGCTTTTTCAAATTTTCAATTCGAGAATCAGCTAATAAATCGACTCCAGCTTCCATTAATGCTTTAGCAAAATCTTCATTACCGCAAACGCCTTTCGTAATACCTGCGATAGATATATTATACTGGTGTGCTTTTTTGACCAATTCTGATACATTTTTCTTTACTTTATTTATATTTATTTGTAATTGAGGCTTCATTGGGTCACCCGCTGCTCTAACAGTTCAATTAATTTTTCAAATCGCAAATTTCTTGAAGCTTTAAATAAAATTGTACTTGGTTCTTTTGTATACTCCAAAATACCCTCAATTAATTCTGTTTCTTCTTTAAAATGTATGGCTTGGTTTGGCAGAAATCCCTTTTGTACCCTAGCAATCGTGTGATATGTTAATTCGCCATATCCAAAAATTGTATCTAGCTTAGCTCTTTTTACATACTCACCAACTTGTTCGTGTAGCATTCTATCCTGACTTCCCATATCTAACATATCACCCATCACAAAAAGCTTTCTAGAGCTAACATCTAATGAAGCAAGGGTATCTATAGCTACTCTTACACTTTCTGGATTGGACTTATACGTATCATTAATAATAGTTATGTTACCAATTTGAATTACTTCATTACGTTGTGAAGATAAAATTACATTATCTAACCCCTGTTGGATCCATTTATCTGTCATATTAAAATATCTCGCTACACTGATGGCTACTAAACTATTAACCGCTTGATGTTCCCCTATAAGTGGTAAACGATACTGTGCACTACTCTGTGAAGCTGTAAATACTATGGAAGATGAGGATGTTCTACATGAAGTTAGATAGATGTCATTGATCTCTCCTACCCCAAAAGTACATTTTTTATGCGGATAATTTTTCGCCTCTTCAACTAGTAAAGAATGATCACCATTGAAAAAAAGTATGCCTTCTGGATCTAGTCCAATCATTATTTTCATTTTTTCTGATGCAATGTTCTTTAGTGATCCAAGATTACTTAAATGTGCATGACCAATATTTGTGATAATGCCGATATTTGGTTGGACCATTTTACTTAGAAATGTAATATCGCCTATACGTCCCATCCCCATCTCAATTACCGCCATTTCTACATCTTCATTTAACTGCAGCAAGGTTAATGGAACACCAATTTCATTATTGTAATTCCCTTGAGTTTTCTGGGTTTTATAACTAGTAGATAAAATGCTATGCAGAATATCTTTTGTAGATGTTTTTCCATTACTACCCGTTATACCAATAAAAGTAGCTTTTAGTTGTTGACGATAAGAAGCTGCTAATTGCTGTAGCGCTACTGTTGTATCATCTACAAAAAGGACAGGAATATTAGTAGGATAATTAGGTTCCCCCTTTTTCCATAATGTTGCTGCAGCTCCGTTTTTAATAGCTCCTTGAATAAAATGATGCCCGTTACTATTTGGACCAATAATTGGGATAAATAAAGAACCTTCTACCAGATTCCGCGAATCAATTGAAACTCCTTTAATTACAACATTTTTACCCGTGAAATAACTTTCTTTGATCATATTAGTAACTTCTGATATGGTTCTTGTAATCATAATTCTGCTCTCCTAAATTGAATATTATTTTTATTACTGTGTTTTAATAAACCTAATTGAATTAAGTGATCTAACAACTCGGAATATTTCATACCATCAGTTTTATCGAATAACAGAGGGAACATGCTATGCTTTGTAAATCCCGGAAGTGTATTAACTTCATTTAAATAAATAGTATTACTCTCCGTAACAAAGAAATCTATTCTCATCAGTCCTGAACCCTCTAAAGCTGTATAGGCTTCTTTTGCATATTTACACAATTCTAAATATGTTGTATCCGGAATAAGTGCTGGAATTTGTGGTGTTAAATGCTCATCTTCATATTTATCCTCAAAATTAAAGAAAGTTTGTTCTCTTTTCCATTCTCCTGCTAAAGAGCAATGTGGCTTCTCATTTCCAATTACACCAACAATTACTTCTTTACCTACTATTTCTTTTTCAATAAGAATTTTTTTGTCATATAAAAAGGCTACTTCAATAGCTTGTACTAATTCTTCTTCAGTTTTACAATAGCTAATCCCTATACTAGAACCCATGTTTGAAGGCTTTACATAGCATGGCAATCCAATCTGTGTAACAACAACCTTTACACAATATTTTTTATTGTGATTATATTGTTCTGTATTGAAATATACGTAAGGTGTTTGTGGAATCAAATGTTGAGCAAATACTTTTTTAGACCAAACTTTGTCCATTCCAACGGCGGATGTTAATACATCGTTTCCAACATATGCGATGTTTAACATTTCTAACATTCCTTGCAACTTCCCATCTTCTCCATAGGTACCGTGTAACATTGGGAACACAATGCTATTTTCATCTAGTTCCTGTAAAAATCTGCACATTGATTGTCCCAAGTTGTCCTTTGTATCTACGATTAATTGAGATTTCAATATTTCCCCATTACATGTTAGTCTTGGTTTGCTCCAATTTCCTTCTGGCGTAATATATACAGCAAATACATCATATTTATCTTTATTTAATTCGTTTAATACATTTAAAGCTGATTCTAATGAGACCTCATGTTCAGCAGATTTACCTCCATATAGTACGAATACTTTCTGTTTCATTTTATTACCTCCGTAAATTTAATACGCCTAAAAAAATCTATGTTTAAGCAATGATTTGTTCGCATTGCTTAATCTTTTTAATAAATTCTTTGTCAGCCCTTTTTTCATAATTCTCCTTGAGTTTAAAGTAGATTATTTAAATTAAAAGAAAGATAAATTAAAGTTTTTATAAAGATATAGGAAATTTCTATATAAGAAATTTCCTATTTAAAAAATCACATCTATTTTTAAATAGTATATAGAACCTTAATAAGGTCTACTCTTATGTAGCTACTCTAAATAATTGATGAATGAACTTACTTTAACTTTTTTAAGTAATAAACATCGTCTCTATTCCCTAAAAAAAGAATAGATTTCAACCAGGGATCCCGCCTCACCCTTAGCAAACGAACCTTATATAAAATCTTTTTTTAAGAGGAATTTATTTTTTGAAAACTAGTAAGACTAGTTTGTTAAAACGTAAGCGTAAGCCTTACTTCTTGGATATTAAGCGTATTTCCCCAACAAAAAGTTGCATACTTAACGTACAGAAAACATGTTTATTTGTGTCTAAGCGTACAATTTTCTTTTTGGACATGGGGACCCCTTGCCCATCAAGCTAAAAGAACTAGTTACCTCAAAATAATAAAAACGAGCAAAATGTACAAAATTTCCGTTTTGGAGGTATTTGCTTTTCTTAACTTTAAGGGCATGGGGGACCCAAATTTGAAAGAATGGCTTCCACGTTTTAAATAAAAT
>NZ_AYMH01000057.1:0-2985 GCF_000633475.1 Bacillus sp. H1a
GTATGTTCTTTGAAAACTAGATAACAGTGTAGCTCATATTTTTTAATTTTAGTTTGGTTAAGTTAGAAAGGGCGCACGGTGGATGCCTTGACACTAGGAGTCGATGAAGGACGGGACTAACGCCGATATGCTTCGGGGAGCTGTAAGTAAGCTTTGATCCGAAGATTTCCGAATGGGGAAACCCACTATACGTAATGGTATGGTATCCTTACCTGAATACATAGGGTATGGAAGACAGACCCAGGGAACTGAAACATCTAAGTACCTGGAGGAAGAGAAAGCAAATGCGATTTCCTGAGTAGCGGCGAGCGAAACGGAATCTAGCCCAAACCAAGAGGCTTGCCTCTTGGGGTTGTAGGACATTCTATACGGAGTTACAAAGGAACGAGGTAGACGAAGCGACCTGGAAAGGTCCGTCACAGAAGGTAACAACCCTGTAGTCGAAACTTCGTTCTCTCTTGAATGTATCCTGAGTACGGCGGAACACGTGAAATTCCGTCGGAATCTGGGAGGACCATCTCCCAAGGCTAAATACTCCCTAGTGATCGATAGTGAACCAGTACCGTGAGGGAAAGGTGAAAAGCACCCCGGAAGGGGAGTGAAAGAGATCCTGAAACCGTGTGCCTACAAATAGTCAGAGCCCGTTAATGGGTGATGGCGTGCCTTTTGTAGAATGAACCGGCGAGTTACGATCCCGTGCGAGGTTAAGCTGAAGAGGCGGAGCCGCAGCGAAAGCGAGTCTGAATAGGGCGTTTAGTACGTGGTCGTAGACCCGAAACCAGGTGATCTACCCATGTCCAGGGTGAAGTTCAGGTAACACTGAATGGAGGCCCGAACCCACGCACGTTGAAAAGTGCGGGGATGAGGTGTGGGTAGCGGAGAAATTCCAATCGAACCTGGAGATAGCTGGTTCTCCCCGAAATAGCTTTAGGGCTAGCCTTAAGTGTAAGAGTCTTGGAGGTAGAGCACTGATTGAACTAGGGGTCCTCATCGGATTACCGAATTCAGTCAAACTCCGAATGCCAATGACTTATCCTTAGGAGTCAGACTGCGAGTGATAAGATCCGTAGTCAAGAGGGAAACAGCCCAGATCGCCAGCTAAGGTCCCAAAGTGTGTATTAAGTGGAAAAGGATGTGGAGTTGCTTAGACAACTAGGATGTTGGCTTAGAAGCAGCCACCATTTAAAGAGTGCGTAATAGCTCACTAGTCGAGTGACTCTGCGCCGAAAATGTACCGGGGCTAAATACACCACCGAAGCTGCGAATTGATACCAATGGTATCAGTGGTAGGGGAGCGTTCTAAGTGCAGTGAAGTCAGACCGGAAGGACTGGTGGAGCGCTTAGAAGTGAGAATGCCGGTATGAGTAGCGAAAGACGGGTGAGAATCCCGTCCACCGAATGCCTAAGGTTTCCTGAGGAAGGCTCGTCCGCTCAGGGTTAGTCAGGACCTAAGCCGAGGCCGACAGGCGTAGGCGATGGACAACAGGTTGATATTCCTGTACCACCTCTTTATCGTTTGAGCAATGGAGGGACGCAGAAGGATAGAAGAAGCGTGCGATTGGTTGTGCACGTCCAAGCAGTTAGGCTGATAAGTAGGCAAATCCGCTTATCGTGAAGGCTGAGCTGTGATGGGGAAGCTCCTTATGGAGCGAAGTCTTTGATTCCCCGCTGCCAAGAAAAGCTTCTAGCGAGATAAAAGGTGCCTGTACCGCAAACCGACACAGGTAGGCGAGGAGAGAATCCTAAGGTGTGCGAGAGAACTCTGGTTAAGGAACTCGGCAAAATGACCCCGTAACTTCGGGAGAAGGGGTGCTTTCTTAACGGAAAGCCGCAGTGAATAGGCCCAAGCGACTGTTTAGCAAAAACACAGGTCTCTGCGAAGCCGTAAGGCGAAGTATAGGGGCTGACACCTGCCCGGTGCTGGAAGGTTAAGGAGAGGGGTTAGCGTAAGCGAAGCTCTGAACTGAAGCCCCAGTAAACGGCGGCCGTAACTATAACGGTCCTAAGGTAGCGAAATTCCTTGTCGGGTAAGTTCCGACCCGCACGAAAGGTGTAACGATTTGGGCACTGTCTCAACCAGAGACTCGGTGAAATTATAGTACCTGTGAAGATGCAGGTTACCCGCGACAGGACGGAAAGACCCCGTGGAGCTTTACTGTAGCCTGATATTGAATTTTGGTACAGTTTGTACAGGATAGGCGGGAGCCATTGAAACCGGAGCGCTAGCTTCGGTGGAGGCGCTGGTGGGATACCGCCCTGACTGTATTGAAATTCTAACCTACGGGTCTTATCGACCCGGGAGACAGTGTCAGGTGGGCAGTTTGACTGGGGCGGTCGCCTCCTAAAGTGTAACGGAGGCGCCCAAAGGTTCCCTCAGAATGGTTGGAAATCATTCGTAGAGTGCAAAGGCATAAGGGAGCTTGACTGCGAGACCTACAAGTCGAGCAGGGACGAAAGTCGGGCTTAGTGATCCGGTGGTTCCGCATGGAAGGGCCATCGCTCAACGGATAAAAGCTACCCCGGGGATAACAGGCTTATCTCCCCCAAGAGTCCACATCGACGGGGAGGTTTGGCACCTCGATGTCGGCTCATCGCATCCTGGGGCTGTAGTCGGTCCCAAGGGTTGGGCTGTTCGCCCATTAAAGCGGTACGCGAGCTGGGTTCAGAACGTCGTGAGACAGTTCGGTCCCTATCCGTCGTGGGCGTAGGAAATTTGAGAGGAGCTGTCCTTAGTACGAGAGGACCGGGATGGACGCACCGCTGGTGTACCAGTTGTTCTGCCAAGGGCATAGCTGGGTAGCTATGTGCGGAAGGGATAAGTGCTGAAAGCATCTAAGCATGAAGCCCCCCTCAAGATGAGATTTCCCATAGCGTAAGCTAGTAAGATCCCTGAAAGATGATCAGGTTGATAGGTTCGAGGTGGAAGCATGGTGACATGTGGAGCTGACGAATACTAATAGATCGAGGACTTAACCATATAATATG
>NZ_AYMH01000058.1:0-13860 GCF_000633475.1 Bacillus sp. H1a
GACGTGTGAAAGGTTCAGAGCGTTGGAATAAACAACGCATTCGTGTAGCTAAGTTGCATGAAAAGGTGGAAAATCAACGTAAGAATTTCCTTCATCATAAGTCTAAAGAATTGGCTACTCATTTTGATGTTGTAGCAATAGAAGACTTACATATGAAAGGAATGTCACGAGCACTTCGCTTTGGTAAAAGTGTTGCGGACAACGGTTGGAGGATGTTCACGACATTTTTAGCATATAAGCTACAAGAACAAGGAAAACAACTTGTAAAAATAGATAAGTGGTTTCCTTCTACAAAGATGTGTAGTAGTTGTGGAAATAGAAAAGACATGTCGCTATCTGAACGCACTTATGAGTGTTTTTGTGGCCTAAAAATAAGTCGTGACTATAATGCAGCTATCAACATTAAAAAGGAGGCCATACGCTTATTGGCGTTGGCATAAATAGCACAAAATAACCTTTGGAACAAGGGAGTTAGCTCGGCTGTTCTAGGACGAATTCGTTAGCTATTAAAAGTAACGATTAACCGAGAAGCCCCCACTTCAAGTAAGCTCGTAAGAGATACTAAGTGGTGGGTAATTCACCAGACGGAAATGCGGGTCATGTTATTGAAGAGTTCGGTCAGTTCGTAATTGGCGGAAACTTATTAATGGGTATCGTTATTTTTACAGTATTAATCATATTCCAGTTTATCGTTGCAAACGGTGCGTCGCGTACAGCTAAAGTTGCAGCTCGTTTTACACTTGATTCTTTACCAGGGAAACAAATGTCTATCGATGTGGACTTGAACCAGCGCATTATTACAGAAAAGGATGCACAGGCGAAACTAAAAAATTAAATATGGAAACAGAGTTTTACGGAGCGATGGATGGTGCCGGAAAGTTCATTAAAGGGGACGTTATATTCGGGGTTGTCATTTTATTCGTAAACATTATTTTCGGTTTAATTGTTGGTATGATGCAGCAAGGAATGAGCTTTGAAGAAGCGACTCTTCATTATACACAGTTAACTGTCGGTGACGGAATTGTAAACCAAATTGGTTCGTTAATGCTCGCGATTTCAACAGGTATTATCGTAACGCGAGTATTTGACGGTTCACCTGATACAGTAACTGAAGGAATCTTTAAAGAGTTATTAGCTCATGCAGTTGTTGTATATGCGCTCGGTGGTTTATTTATCGCAATGGGTATTTTTACTCCGCTACCATTTCTACCATTTGCACTCGTTGGAGGCACGATTATATTCTTAGGAGTTCGTAATAAAAAACGAATAAAGAAAGAAAAAGAAGACGAGCTTCAAAAAGAATTAGAAATGATTCAAGGTGATGAAGAGCAACTGCAACAAGTGGAAGATTCATTCGGAGTCTTTACAGATAAATATCCAATTATCGTAGAGCTCGGATTAGATTTAGCGGCACTTGTAAAGCAGAAAATTAATGGGGAAACAGCTCGTGATAAAGTTGTTCTTATGAGGAAGTCGATTATTACTGACCTTGGTATTAACGTTCCTGGAATTAACTTTAAATATAATACGAGTTTTAGACCGCGCGAACGTTACATTATTCGTATTAAAGGTGCGAAGGCGGCTGAAGGTGTTTTAAAATCAGGTTATTTATTAGCACTGAAAACACCGAACGTAATGGCTGATTTAGATGCAGAACCAGCGGAAGATCCAATTTTCGGTGAAGATGGATATTGGATCTTGGAGCATATGGTACAAGATACACAAATGAAAGGCTATCAAGTATTAGAGCCACTTAGCATTTTAATTACGCATTTAGATGTTGTCGTTAAACGTAACCTTCACGAGTTAATTCAGCGTCAGCATGTGAAAGATTTAATTCAATCGCTTGAAACTGATAATGGCGTTTTATTAGAAGAGATTAAGAAAAAAGAAATCGATTTATCACTCGTTCAAAATGTTGTGAAGCAGCTTCTGAAAGAAGGAATTTCGATCCGTGATTTACCGACAATTATTGAAGGTATCATTGACGGGAAAGAAATTTATCAAAACCATGTTGATGGCGTAACATCATTTGTTCGTGAATGTATTTCAAAAGTTATTTGTGAGAGTGCGAAAAATCCTGACGGAAAAATTTATGCGGCGCTATTCTCTGATTCAATCGAGCTAGATGCAGATGTTGTTAATAATTCATACCAAGGTTATTTATTAAACTGGGATCTAGATTTAGAAACATGTGTAGTAGAGCAAGTACAGCGCGTTTTCAAACAAGCTCGTTTAATGGGAAGAGAGCCAGTATTATTAACACGCAGAAAAGATTTCAGATTTGCGATTGTGAGACTTCTTGAGCGTTATCAAATAGAAGCTAAAGTATTATGTATTAGCGAATTAGCACCAGAAATTGTTGTAGATCAAATTGCTTATATTGAATAGTAGGGGGGGAAGTAATGGAAAGTACAGAAAAAAAAGAAGCGTTAATGCGAATAAAAGCAGCTTCGAAAAATGAATTGTATCGAAAATTATTTGACCAATATGGTACAGATTATTACTACGTTGTCGATGAAAGTGTAAAACGGAACATCCCGTTTTTCTGGAAAAAGAATTATGAAATGTTAGTTGCTTTTCCTGAAGATAAACAGGAAGAAAGTAACGAAGGCGTAGCTCAATTTCATGAACAATTAATGGATGTTGTAGGTGAGCCTTCAGAAGAAATCGTGAAGGCGAATGGAATTCAATCAGTACTACACAATTTAGAAAACGTAACGACTCCTATGTCATACGCGGCGATGCAAACTGGAAATAGTGAAGAATGGGGAAGAAAAAAAGAAAAACTATTACAACTGTTTGAAAAAGGAATCGTCGTTGTGAAACATACGGAGGAGACGAAAGTAACGAAAAAACAACCTGCTGTGAAACAAGCTATTCCTGTAAAGAAAGAAGAGGTAGCTATAAAAAACGAAAAGCAGGAATCTGTACCGTTTATCATTCAAAAAGTAATTCGGATGTTAGAGCAAAATGATGTGGAACAATATTTTATTCATGCATATGCTTAAAAGTTAAAAGTGAAATTTGAGAGTGCAACGATGATTACGGAAGAAGAAGTGATCGGATACATATTGGAAGATATGAGATCTCATTTCAATACGGAAAACGTATTCGAAAAAGAGGTACAAACAATTGCATTAATCGGTCCAACTGGAGTCGGAAAAACGACGACACTTGCGAAAATGGCATGGCAGTTTCATGGGAAGAAAAAAACGGTTGGTTTTATTACAACAGACCACTCGCGCATCGGGACAGTGCAGCAATTACAAGATTACGTAAAAACAATTGGATCAGAAGTAATTGCTGTGCGAGATGAATCCGCAATGACACGGGCGCTTACTTATTTTAAAGAAGAAGCGCGCGTCGATTATATTTTAATTGATACGGCGGGAAAAAATTATCGTACGTCAGAAACGGTTGAAGAAATGATCGAGACGATGGGGCAAGTAGAGCCAGATTATATTTGTTTAACGTTATCAGCTTCTATGAAAAGTAAAGATATGATTGAAATCATTACGAACTTTAAAGATATTCATATTGATGGTATCGTATTTACGAAATTTGATGAAACAGCAAGTAGTGGTGAGTTGTTGAAAATTCCAGCTGTATCATCAGCTCCAATTGTATTAATGACAGATGGACAAGACGTGAATCAACATATACATATCGCTACAGCTGAACATTTAGCGAAACAAATGTTACAAACATCGTAAGAAAAGAGGTGAAGAATAAGGCACTTGCCTTATTCAAACGAGTATGAACGGTCTTTATATAGATTCTATGGGTATGATGAATTACATGCAACGTTTAAATGTTCATGCGAATAACGTCGCAAATGCCCAAACAACAGGGTTTAAAGCAGAAAATATGACTTCTAAAGTATTTGATGTGTAAGACACATATCGCCGCGGAGATGGAGCTACGACAAATATCGGTTCGGTCGATTACGCTGTCGTACCAGCTGCGAGTCATGTGAATTTAGCGCAAGGAAATGTACAAATTACAAATAGCCCTACAGATTTCTTTATAGATGACGGTGCAGCAGGCACATCATCATTTTTCGTTACTTCAAAAAATGATGAAACATTTTTAACGAGAGATGGAAACTTTACAGTGAATAGCGACCGTTATTTACAAACAGCATCTGGCGCTTTCGTTATGGGTGAGAATAATGAACGTATTCGTATTCCTGAAAATGTAGATTTTTTCGTATCTAATAATGGGGAAATTTATAGAGAAATTAACGAGGGAACTCTGCAGGACCCGGATATTAAACGAATAGTAATTGCACAGTTGCAGACAAAATCGGTAGATGCAGAAACGAACGCTCGCCTTGTGCAACGTGAAAATAAAAGCTTTACACTAGCAGAAGGAAACGTTGCTGATTTACCGAACGGAACAGGGGCAGTACGTAATCATATGCTAGAAAATTCAAATGTAGATATGACGAAAGAAATGGCAGATTTAATGACGAATCAAAAAATGATTCAAGCATCGCAGCGTCTTATGACCTCATTCGATAAAATTTACGAAAAAGAAGCGAATGAAATATTGAGATAAGGGACTCCCAGATAGCGGGAGTCTTTCTTTTTATAAGTAAAAATAAGTTGTGGTTAAAAATTCAGAATTATCAGTTGACTGTGCGAGGTTTCTTTTTTATATTAGTAGCTATAGCAATAACTACTATTTGGGAGTGAAGTTTAGAGCTATATAGATTGTGAGGGATTACAAATGGATGAAATTATAAAGGAATTACATAAGCTAGGTTTTTCTCAGTATGAATGTAAAGCATATATTGGTCTATTAAAGCATTATCCAGCAACAGGTTATGAAGTTAGTAAACAAACAGGAGTACCTCGTTCAATGATTTATGAGGTGCTTGGTAAGTTGATGGATAAAGGTGCAGTACATTTAGTTCCTTCTGAACCAGTGAAATACGTACCTGTAGCAGCTACTGAATTAATGGATCGAATCCGAAAAGACTTTGAAAGGTCTTTTGAATTTTTAGATGAAAAATTAAATTGTTTAGAGCAAGAGCGACAAATAGATGTAATTTCGCATATTCGCTCAAATGAGCGTGTTTTGAAAGAAATATGCAATATAATTAATAGGGCGAAGGAAGAGTTATGGATTTCTGTATGGGAAGATCAAGTGCATGAGATTGAACCGTTTATTCATAAAAAGGAAGCGGAAGGAGTACATATATTTTCAATCTTATTTGGTGCTCCGAAAACAAAAATAGGAGCGACATTTCATCATAATTATATGACGCCTCACGTTGTTGAAAAGAGAATGGGTGGTCATTTAACTGTTATCGCGCGTGATGGAGAAGAAGTTTTAATTGCTAACTTTTCAAATGATAGCACTTCATGGGCAGTTACAACATATGATCCAGCTTTAGTTCTCGTTGCTACAGAGTATGTTCGGCACGATATTATGGTGGAAGAAATTACGAAAGAGTTTGGTGCTGATAAGCTAGATACATTATGGCGTGAAAATATAGATTTAGTTCATGTTGTAACAGGAACACGTAGTATGGAAGAAATGGAGGGAGAAAAAGGTGAGTAAAGCTCAGGCACATATGACATTGCAGAGCGATGATACATTTCAACAAGGCGTAAAGGATTGTTTACCAACTGTATTTGGATATTTAAGCATCGGTATAGCAGCGGGGGTTATTGCAAAGACAGCTGGTTTCTCCGTTATAGAAATTGCTTTTATGTCCACTTTAATTTATGCAGGTTCCGCCCAATTTATATTAGCAGGTATGTACGCAGCGGGTGCTCCGGCTTCGGCAATCATTTTTACAGTATTTTTTGTTAATCTACGCCACTTATTAATGAGCGCTGCGCTTGCACCCTATTTCACGAAAATTCCTCTATTTAAAAACTTAATAATCGGTTCGCAAATTACAGATGAAACTTTCGGTGTTGCAGTGCAGCACGCAGCGCAAAAAGGCTATTTAGGTGAAAGGTGGATGCTAGGACTAAACGTAACGGCATATTTAAATTGGATTATCGCTACAATTATCGGCGGGCTCTTTGGTGAATGGATACCAGATCCTCATACGTACGGGATGGATTATGCATTACCAGCAATGTTTATCGGATTATTTGTTCTTCAGCTAATAAGTAGTAAACCGAAACTAGCAATTCATCTTACTGTTGCAATTGTAGCTATTATTATTGCGTATGTTGCACACTTGTTTATGCAAGAAAGTATAGCAGTTATTATCGCAACGCTGTTAGCTGCGACAATTGGGGTGGTGATTGAAAAATGGAAATAAGATTGGATATATTATTACTTTTAATTGCGGCAGGAGCTGTCACACTCGTACCACGTATTTTACCTCTACTCGTATTTAGTAAACTACAAATTCCAGACTGGGGTTTGAAATGGTTAAATTACATACCAATTGCGATATTAGCAGCACTTTTAGCGCAAGTATTATTTATGCACGAGACGGTGCAGTGGGATTATATCATTGCGGCAATTCCGACTTTTTTCGTAGCGATATATACTCGTAGTTTATTAGGAACGGTATTAACAGGAGTCATTGTGATTATTTTGTTACGTTTCTTTTTCTAACAAGGATTCCATTCATATAATAGCGAACAGTGTAATAATATGAAGCATATAGGGGTGGTGTTATGATACTTTTAACGATAGGTGCTATTTTATTAACGTTATTTATTTTCTTTATTATTGGTTTCATTACGTTTATGATGTTTGTTGATAAGGCAACACCGCAAATTTATTATACACCTTGTGAATCAGTGACAGTGAAATCTAAAGGTAAAAATAGAAGGAAGAAAAGTTGATGTTGGGCTTTTCTTTCTTCTGTTTTTAGATTCTTACATCTTGTATAATTCTTCTAGTATATTCCTGCAATTATTCTCACGGCAAAGTATATCTTTTAATGTTTGGATGGTGATTAATTATGCTTTACATTCCCGAAAGAACTAACAACAATAATCCAAATAAAAAACTAATAAAAGAAAGAAACCAGATAGGTATGGAGAAAACCCGATTATTTTTCCATTCGCGTACGAAAACGATGAAGCCTAAAACACAAAGAAAAAACCAAATGGGCAAGAATATAAACTGACTAACTTTCTCAGGTAGTAATGAATAAAAATTTGTTAAATACAATATCCAATTTGCAAAAAATAAAGCGCATACGATGAATGATTGTAAGTGTGATCGGTTTAAAAATGTCCCTTTTCTTACTATCATAAAAATGAGAGCTAATGCTGAAATAAAGGGAATCATTATGAATATGAATAATAGTAATGTAAGTGACATATGAAACTCCTTTACGAGATAGCTTTCATAAGAAATGAATCAATTATATTGTATACTTGCTTTGTAGATTGTTCGTTATATGCTACTGTATACGGATTTAAAAATCCATGATCACCATGTAGGTGTTTTATTTCTAATAACGGGTTGTTTTGATGATGTAATGTTTTGATCAAGGAGGGTACTGAAAAACTAGCTTCTTTTTCAGGAAAAATAAGTAATGTAGAACATATAGGTTTAATGTGAACATAGTCACGTATACGGGAACCGTAACATCCAATGCTAAAATCTATTTTCGGATTGTTACTACAGAGCCAGGAAATTGTCGCTCCAATGCTAAAGCCGATAAGTCCTATATGTGTGTAATTACTGGAAAGGCTAGCGACGAGTTCTTCAATTTGTTTTTTTCCACCATCAAATCCAATGTGATTCATAAAATGTTGATATGCTTTTTCTTCATCACTATAATGAAATGAATTTTGTAGTTGTAGAAGGTTAGGACAGAATACATCTGTATTAGATGATGTGAAGTGGTCTATAACATGCTGCATATGATCATTCACACCGTATATCTCATGAACAACAACGAGAGCTAATTTTTTCTTCATAGTCACAAAACTTCTCCCTGAAACTTATATTCTTTCTCCACAAGGCAAATTCGTAGACGAAAGTTTTCATACCATTGCTCGCGCCCTCTTTTTTTCGCTTCTATATGTAAGGCGTTCGTTTTCCAATTTTCAATTGCTTCAAGTGATTCCCAATAAGAAATTGTAATCCCTAGGCCAGATGAATCACGTGAGCTTTCTACGCCTAGAAATCCAGGTTGCTGTTTTGCAAGTTCCTCCATCTTTTCGGCAACGGTACTATAGTCTGTTGTGTCATTTGATAGTTTAGAAGTAAATATAACTGCATAATAAGGACTAGTTTTTTGTGAAGTGTTCTCCATACATTCTCCCCCTTTAAAATCAGTTTATAGTTTGTATTTTAGCACGTAATAAAAGGAAAAGAAGCACGAGGCTTCTTTTCTTTTTATGCGGTAAATTTTAATCCGGCATATATTTTACGACCTTTTTTTGAATCCAGCACACTTGATCTTCATGATTTTGAATATTACGGTATTTCACTGTAACTTGTATAATTTGGTCTGTTGTGAGTGGGGTGTTTGTTTGTACTTGGCAACCACCAGCACTATAATCGATAATGGTTGCTTCAATTGGAATTCCGTTAATATGCAATGTTCCAGGAAACATAAGTGGTTCACGTATGTGCTGTCTTCAATATTGTCGTATCTTTTGCTTGCGAAGGCTAATAAGTAATTCAAAATAAAAAAATGCCACTTCAGAAAATTGAAGTGGCGTTGCTTATATTTCCTCTAAGCTATTAACTGGAACTGTTAATTCGCGTTCTGGATTTGTTACTTCATATATGCGGGCGGTTTCGTTGCTTTCGTCAACCTGTTGAATCATAACAGGCATGCCTTGAAAACTGACATTGGTTTGTTCTGAGGACTCAGAAAGCTCTTTTGCGCGTTGTATATTCATTTATATTCCTCCCATCATTATTATCTTTGCTAAAAAGGAGGGGGAATATACCATTTCGAGACATTCTTAAAGTTTTTGTATTATTTGTAATGTTTCTTTAATAAATGCAGAGAAAATAGAATCCGGATAAGATTGTATAATTTGATTTGCTTTTGTTGCTTCTTCAAGAGCTCTTTTTTTATTATTAAGTTTGACGTAACAAAGGGCACGATATGCACCTGCTGTTGTAAGCCATGCTTGATCAAGTGGATGGTTCATATAATCCGGTATGATACCACGTTGCAATGCTTGTAAAGCCTCATCGTAACGTTTTAAACCGTATAAAGCTTTTCCTTTTTCAAGATAATACAATCCGTCGTCTTGAAAAATTGGCTCATCTTTTAGTTTTTCTCGAAATTGTTCTAGATGTTCTAATGCGATTGTATATTCATTAGTAATTGTGTTGTAATAGTAAGCTTTTAAAATATCAATAATAGCAATGGATAAAGTATCTTCTGTAAAAATGGCAAATTGCTCAGATTTTTTTATGTAATGTAAATACTGTTCTTTATCAGCCGTGATGACTTTTTGGTAAGATAGTATACGGTAAAATTCATCTGTTTTATAATACACTTGATGTTTTTTTGAAAATGCTAATGCCTCTAATATGATTTTCTCACATTTTTCATAATCGCCACATGCTAGTAAAATGATGGCTTCATATAAATATAACTCGATATGTATAATGAGATCCATTTCTAAATGTTTCTCTTCATAGTCATTTCGGATACTAGCTATAAGTTGTAAACATTCTTCATACTGTTTACGTGTGAATATCGTATAAGATAATTTTAATTTTGTTTCCGTACTGTCACGGTATAAAGTATATTTTTCAAAAATAGAAGTAGCCTTTTCAACGTAATATTCAATGTTGTAATCTTTCATTATAGCTGCAGCTGTTACAAATTGTTTATATAAACGAGCAGTATTTAAAGTAGGAGGTAGCTCTTTTTGAACGATAGGTAGTAAAGTCTCATATACTGCATCACACTTATTTGCTTTTATTAGTTGTTCCATTTGTTGAATGAGTTCTACAATTTCTACATCATTTTCTTCTAATAAAAAACTTGTTTCGCATCCAAGTTTTTCAGCAATATATTGTAATGTTTTCATTGAAGGTGTAGCTTTTCCGTTTTCAATTTGACTTAGCATACTTTTTGTCAGTTCTGAACCTGCTAGTTCAGTTTGAGTAAGCTTTTTTTCTTTTCGTAACGTTTTAATTTTTTCACCGAGAGTAGCCATCATATGCTCCTTTACAATTAGAAAGTTAAATACAATTAAACTTTTTGTTGTAAAAATTGGAAAGTTGATTATATAATAAGTTTAACACAATTTAACTTTTAAGGGGAGAGTGTCATTATGGGGGATGTAAGTATAGGTCAAAATGATTCGAAAATGAAGATTGCAACGAGAAATATTATTTTAATGATGATTGGAAAAATGACATCTTTATTAGGTGCAGGTATTTATACGTTTGCAATGGGGCTATACGTATTAAAGACAACGGGTTCAGGAATGGGGTTTGCAACTACTCTTATTTGCGGATCAATACCAAGAATGATTTGTGGACCGATTGCAGGTGCTGTGGCTGACCGCGTCAATCGAAAATGGCTTGTAATTGGCACGGATTTATTAAGTAGTTTAACGATGCTTATTATGTTTATTCTTGCTACTATATTTGGACCGTCACTTCTGTTTATTTATGTTTCAGCAGCATTATTATCAATTTGTGCAAGTTTTTATTCTGTAGCATTAACTTCGTCTATTCCTAATTTAGTAGATGAGGAGCGCATTCAAAAAGCGAGTGCTTTGAATCAGACGGCAGCATCTTTATCAAATATTTTAGCGCCAATTATTGGTGGAGTTGTATT
Source organism: Bacillus sp. H1a (assembly GCF_000633475.1). Classification (NCBI taxonomy): domain Bacteria; kingdom Bacillati; phylum Bacillota; class Bacilli; order Caryophanales; family Bacillaceae; genus Bacillus; species Bacillus sp. H1a. The sequence goes on from NZ_AYMH01000058.1 coordinate 10,757, forward strand.
TGGTTTCTTTTCAATTAAGTCGTTCTTTCTGTTAAATAGCATTACATTCTTTTTAGCAGTTATTATACAATTATTTATCGTATTTGATTTATATAAAAAAGAAGTGGCTGAAAGTAAAGAGCATTTTTTGACGAGTATAAAAGAAGGTTTTTCATATGTAAAACGCCAGCATGAAATATATGGTTTAATGAAAATCGCGCTATGGGTAAACTTTTTTGCTTGTGGGCTAACCGTTGCACTTCCATACATTATCGTCCAAACATTGCATTTATCTTCAAAGCAACTCGGTACTGTAGAGGGAATGTTAGCAGTCGGGATGTTAATGGGTGCGATTGCTTTATCAGTGCGTAAAGAAGTGAATAATCCGTTTCGTTCTATTTATAGTGGACTGTTTTTATTTGCGGGTTTGAGTTTATGTACAGTCTTCCCGTTGTTAGTTACCATTCCGAAAGTAGCAAGTTTTATTTACTATATTGCTTTTATGATGTTAACTGGTATATCAATTATGATTGTAAATATTCCGATGCAAGTACATATGCAAAAGACGACAGATCCGAGCTATTTAGGGCGTGTGTTCGGCCTACTTGAAACAATTGCTACTGCAATCGCACCGCTCGGTATGATTGTATATGGATTATTATTAGATATGTTACCTACTAGCATTGTTATGATGACAATAGGCGGAGGATTATTGTTAGTTGTATTAGTTGGAGTAAAGCAGCATATGGCGAAAAGAAAAGTGGATGTGTCAGCTTAAAAGAAAATTTTAACAAGATAAAAATGACTATATTAGTATTTTAGTTTTTGAAACTCTTTTTCATGTATGTTACAGTAAAGTGAGCAGGCAAAGAAAAGGAGAAAACATCATGAAAAAATTAAGTTTTATTATGCTTTTTCTGTTAGTCGTAATGACTGGATGCAGTAATTATGACACTTATATAGAAACAGGTATGCAATCATTAAAAAATGAAAAATATAGTGATGCGATTATGTGGTTTGAAAAGGCGGAAAAAGAGAAATCAGGAAATGAAGCGAAGTCATATAAAGAAGTTGCTCAAATAATGGATCACGGTGCAACAGCATTAAAAGATGGGAAGTATTTAGAAGCGAAAGACGATGCAAATGAAGTATTGCAAAAGAAAAAGGACGATACACTTGAAAAATCCGTAAAATCAAATGCAGAAGATATGCTTCAAAAAGCGAAAGACGTTGAAGAGAAAGTAAATGAGAGAGTAGCGAAACGAAAAAAGGTAGATGAAGAAGGAATCGATAAAGTAATTAAAGCTGTTGATAGTATAGATGATGTAAAAGAAAAAGAGAAGAAGGTTTCCGAAGCGTTAGATAAGGCTGAAGAGGCACAAGTGAAAATTGAAGCGAAGAAAAATAAATAGAGTTATATTTTAAAAGAGGGTATCCTATAGTCGAAATTTTTGATTAGGTGATACCCTTTTTATTTCGTACAATAGTACACGAAATTATATGAGCGATTATTCGAATATATCGACCGCAAATCCGAAAATATAGGCGATTATTAAAATGTATATTCACTTACTATGGGGTGTATAGAATTAACCTAAAATGTAAAGGAGTTCATGGATATGAAAGAAGGAATCCATATGTCTATGGATTCCTTTTTAGTATATATAAATGAAATTAATAAAAGAGCATTAAGCTAAATCAGCTGACACGAACATATCGCTATTTTGAAGGTTTTTAGAGCGCAAACTATAAGCAACCACTTTCTTTTTATGTTGTTTTACAACGTCAACATGCTCTTCATGACCATAAATATAAAATATGAAATCTTTTTTGCCACGTTTTGCATTGATAATTAATGGAGTGCCCTCATTTTGTGGTGGTGCATAATAGCGATCTAAAAATAAACCTTCGTTAAAATCATTAATAATTTGAGATTTCTTATCGCCTTCTAAACTATTTCCATTAATCGTTATAGTAGCATTCTCTTCATCAATTTGCGGATGTGTTTCATATCGGCTAATGATGGATTCAATAACGGAGTTTGGAAGACTAGAAACGATAATTTTAAATGCCCCAAATACAACTAACAGTACAATAAACCAAGTCGTCATATTGTATCATCCCCTTTACACTATTAAATAATATAACCCATATGGTAATAGTACATATGGTGAAGTTTTGTATATTTTGTGAAGAATTTTCCTTTTTTGAACGTTTTTTAACAAATCGAGATGTTTTAAATGTGTAAGGGAATATTTGGTATGATAAAAATGTAAAGGTTTTCTATCGATTATAAGGGGGTTATGAAATGGGGAAATTAGATGGAAAGGTTGCTTTTGTTACGGGAGCTGCGATGGGGAATGGGGCTGGAATTGCTCATGTGTTTGCAGAGCTAGGGGCGAAAGTATTACTTGTTGATATTTCAGAGACAGTTCATGACACTGCAAAAGAAATTGTTAGTAAAGGATTAGATGCTGTGAGCTACGTAGTTGATGTGGCTAATTTTGACGCTGTAAAAGAAGTAGCGAAAGATGCATATGAGAAGTACGAAAAGATTGATATATTAGTCAATAACGCAGGCGTAATCCGGCTTGCTAATTTTCTAGATATGTCTGATGAAATGCGTGATTTTCAATTCCAAGTGAACATTAATGGTGTATGGAATTTCTCTAAAGCAGTGTTGCCATATATGATTGAGAAAAATTACGGGAAAATTGTTAATATGTCTTCTGTAACAGGAACATTAGTAGCTGATGAAGGTGAAACAGCATATGCGACGACAAAGGCAGCGATTTGGGGATTTACGAAAGCATTGGCGCGTGAAGTTGCGAAGCATCGTATTACTGTAAACGCGATTTGTCCAGGTTATATTATGACGCCAATGGCAGAGCAAATTGCAAATGAATCTGATCCCAATAAGCCAAGTAATGTCATCGATGGTATTGCTTCAGGTGTTCCGTTAGGAAGATTAGGAAAAATTGAAGAAGTAGGTCAGTTAGCAGGGTTTTTAGCATCTGATGAATCAAGTTACATAACAGGTACACATATTGTAATTGATGGCGGTAGCACATTACCAGAAACTGTTTCGGTCGGTGTAAAATAAAGTTTAACTAATAACCAGTGGG
>NZ_AYMH01000059.1:0-23154 GCF_000633475.1 Bacillus sp. H1a
TGCTTCTTCCTTAGATTCCTCGAATTCCACAGCTCCTGCTTCTTCCTTAGATTCCTCGAATTCCGTAACTTCTGCTTCTTCCTTAGATTCCTCGAATTCCGCAACTTCTGCTTCTTCCTTAGATTCTTCTAATTCCGCAACTTCTGCTTCTTCCTCAGATTCTTCTAATCCCACAGCCTGGGCTTCTTCTTTAGATTCTGCCAATTCTGCTTCAGAAGCATCTGGTATTTCTACAATGATCGTTTCTTCAAGCTTTTCATCTGCTTTTACAATCACTGCATCTTCTAAGGACTCTTCTTCGACTTGATTTGCTACAACTTCAACAACAGTTTCTTCTATTTCTGTATTACATTCATTTTCTTCTGTTAATATCGAATCCACGTGCTCTACTTTAGAACCTACTGATTCTTCTTGTAAAGTTTCTTCGTTACCTTCTGTAGATGATAACGCCACTACATCTTGCTCCTGCTTCAAGGCTTGTACCGTTGTAGCCTCTTTTTCCATATGCTGTCCTACTGTTTTATGAAGCTGATCATCACTCTGGCTTTCTTCTAATGAAGGGGCTTGACGTTCAACTTCATAACCGTTTTTCTCCAACCATGCATCCACAACCGATTTTTCTTCTACTTTATTACTTCGTTCGTTCACTTCGTTCTTAACGGATGAACTCCCTTGTAGAACCCTCGAAAAGTCGGATAATGTATATCCCTTTTTCTCTAACCATGCGTCAACGACAGCTTTTCCTTCAACGGATATTTCAAGATCTTCTCTTTCCTCTTCTTCCTCCTGTACAACCTTCGTTTCTACTGAAGGACGATTGTATCCATAAATCGGAGAAATCATTTCTGTTGGACGAAATGGTCTACGGTTACTTTCTTGTGACGGTACAGATGCTCTTTTTACGACAGGCTCTCGTTCCTGTTCATATTGCACTTCCGGTTCTTCATATGTAGGGACTGCTTTTTCCACATATGGTCGTCTGCTTCTTTCCACTTTTATTCCTCTTTGAGTAGGTTGTTCTTCATATGTTCCTCTTTGAACAGATTGTTCTTCAAAGCGGGGTAATTCTCTTACATCCTCCTCATCGAAGCCATTGTCTGGTATTAATGGAAAACGGCATTTCCCTGCATTCCGACTTGCCATTTGTGCTTCTCTTGCTTCAGTGTAGTGGTTTACACGAGGAATTTTCGGCTGACTTTCAATTTGTTCCGGTACTTCTTTATTCATCGCTGTTTTTTCTTCCTCTTTGTTAAACAGCTTTTTCATCCAATCTAACATGCTTACCACTCTTTCTACTAAATAGTAACATCCTTTATTGTATCAGCATTCGGCAAAAAGTGCAGGTAAAATTAAGCATATTAGATTTATCCATAATATTCTAATTTACGAGTGTTTTGCATATAGAAAAAAGCAACCTTTCATATAAGGCTGCAGTTTAAGCTTTATTTTTTCGATATTCATCTACACTATCCGTCACGCTTTGTAATAAAGAATTTACATACTGTGGGTCAGATAATTTTTGGTCTTCTTCTGGGTTTGACATAAATCCGAGTTCTAATAGTACTCCAGGCACTTTCGACCAATTAAATCCAGAAAGGTCATCTCGAAATTTAATTCCATTTACTTTCACCTGATGATTTTCCCTCATTTTATTTACAATTGTTTGAGAGATTTGAAGACTTTCGGCATAGATTTCTTTCGTATATTGATTTCCTTCTGCTGGCGTCAATACAGCAAATCCACTTTGATTTGAATTTTCAGAACCATCCGCGTGAAGACGTAAAAATAAATTCGCCTTATGATCATTCGCGAATGTCGCTCGTTCCTTATTACTTATATCAACCTCATGTGACGTTCTCGTCATCAATACTTGTATACCTTTTGCTTCCAGTTTTTCTTTCAATATAAAAGCCATTTCTAATACAAGAACTGATTCCCTCTTTTTCGTTACAATCCCTGTCGTTCCATCTGTTACTTTATATTTCTGCGTAGTTGCTCCTGGGCCAATCGGTTCTAAATTTAAATTCGCTTTTTGTTGATGCCCTGGATCAATTACAACGAGAAACTTTCCTTGTTTCTCATTACTCTCTACTTTTTTCTCATTATTTTGCGCTGGGTGCTCAGTTTGCTGCGTAGGTAGGACTTCTTCTTTCTTTTCTTGGGCCGGCACTTCCTCCTGCCTAGGCTCTGCTTGTTCACTCGTTTGAATAGATTGTGGCTCTTCTTTCTTTTCTTCTTCCTGCTGCTTTTCTACCGGTGCGTCTTCCTTGTTATCTTTGCTTTTTTCTTGTACAGAAGATGTTGTTTCTTTTTGCAGTTGTTCTTGTGAACAACCTCCCATATATATTCCAATGACTGCAATAGCACACATTATTTTTATATACTTCATTTTTCTCCCCTATCACTTTGCACCGGACTCAAAGCATTTTCTTATAGATTTTTTATAACCTCATCCATATTCCCGAGATGAATAGGTTGCCACGTTTCTGTACCGCGCTCTGCCGTATAAACTGGATAAGTATCCTCATCCACATTAACGAAAATAGGATCTCCCATATCCGTTTCATATCCAATAACAATCCATCCTTCTTGCCATTTTCCACTTTCTTTACTTATTAATGAATTTTTATGTTTATCATACCGATAACCAATTTGTCCTTCTTCTAATTCATTTTCACTAAATACATATATTTCATAGGACCCCAATTCAATATCTTGTTGTTTTGAAATTTCAATTCGTTTCAGAAGTTCTGCTACTTTTAGTTGTTGTTTCATACGTCTATCCCCTTCTATTTTTCTAAATTTTAACTAGATTGTTTATAAAATACAATATGGATTTTAAGAAAAAAGTTACAAATAAAATAAGGATGTCCCATCAGTCGAATTTCCGACTAGGTGACATCCTTACTTTCTCTTATACCATCTTGAAATTACATTAACAATTTTCCAAATATATCTATCGTAACTTACAATATATCAACGATTCGACAAGGAATATCGAATTACAGACAAAAGTTCACAAAAACAATAAAAGAGAGGCTATCCCAAAAGGACACCCTCTCTTTTATTACATCAATTAAAACTTAAATTCTTGTCCAACTTCAAAGCTATCTTCTAATACAAGAATACCTTTTTCTTGTGGAGCGTCTGGAAGCTCTAACTCACGTGCAGAGCAAATCATTCCTGAAGAAGGAACACCACGAAGCTCAGCAGGTTTAATTAACATACCACTTGGCATTACAGCACCGATTTTTGCAACAACAACTTTTTGTCCTGCATCAACGTTTGGTGCACCACATACGATTTGTAATGTTTCTGTGCCAATTTCTACTGTACAAATGTTTAATTTATCAGCATTTGGATGCTTTTCTTTTTCAGCTACATAACCTACAACAAATTTCGGCGTGAAATCTGCTTCTACTTTCTCTTCAAAGCCGTTCTTCGCTAAAATTCCGTTAATTTTTTCAACAAATTCTTTCGTTAATGTAACGTTTCCTTTGTCTGTTACTTCTACATAAGAAGATGCATTAAAGATGTTAAAGCCTGCTGTTACATTGCTTTCACGGTCATAAACACGAGCAACATCTCCTTTGCGGTCAAATGTACGGTTTTCTAAAGTAATATCTTGTAAGATAACAATTAAAGTGTCACCAATTCCTTCAAGGTTGTAAAAAACGTTCACTTCGTTCATCCTTTCTCTTTTCCATCTGTCTTCTTCCGATTCTTCGCTAAAATAAAGATTGGTTCGAAGTCTCCATCTTCATATACGAATGAAAGTGATGTAATCGGAACATGCCCTTCGGCAAAAAATTTCATCGTCATTTGTGCAATAATATCATAACCGATTTCGTTGACGATATCAGCAATAATTAATACATCTTGGTGAGGAACAGCAACAACCATATCACCAGAGATTTTTTCACGCATCGATTGTAGTAACGATTCGTTTAAAATACGACTCGCATCATACCCATCATTTGTGTTTAAAAAGTAGAATGTATTACCGGCTACTGTATCCTGTTTAAATTCATAACCTAATGAGCGAGCATTAAATAATGCCATTTCACGTACTTGTTGCTCTGTAAGTTCTAATTTTTGTAATAAACGCTCATCAATTAGTCGATACGTTTTATTAGAATCTAGTGCATAGTAAATACGTGTTTCCGCCGTATGATCCGTCATAATAAACGGATTTCCTTCTTCTGCTTGTTTTGGGAAAGAAGTAGAGCGAATAACAGGTAAAATTTTTGCCGTGCTATTTTCTTCTTTATGCATTGCAATTAGCGCTTCTTGTACGTAATAAGCGACCTCTTCAATCGCTTTTTCTTTGTTCACTTCCCATTTTGCCACTACTCCTGGCAGTGATACGTTAATACCTTTTTTCGAGTCTTTTTGTTCAATACGAAGAACTTCTTTCTCGCTATCATAATGAAAGTCCCATTCTGGTCGAGATAATTTCTTCATTAACTCGTCTTTCATCTTTTTACTTGTCATCTTCATCTCTTTTTCCTCCCTTCCAAAAAAATAACCTCCCCCGCGAAGGTAGAGGTTGTTTTTACAATTCAATTGGCTAATTGTTTTATTTTAAACCTTCAATAAACTCTTCGATTTGCTCTTGTGTTTTACGGTCTTTGTTTACATAGCGTCCAGTTTCTTCCCCTTTATTGTACGCTACAAAGCTCGGAATGCCAAATACGTCTAATTTCACGCATAGATCAATAAACTCGTCACGATCTACATAGTAAAATGAGAAATCGCTATACTTCTCTTCCACTTCTGGCATAAATGGATCAACGAAACGGCAATCCGGGCACCATTCTGCTGAGAACATGAAGACTACATTCTCTTCATTTTTTAATTCTTGGAATTGTTCCATGCTTTCTAATGATTTCATCTATATTTCCTCCTCTAACGAGTGCACTTTTTTCACACTATAATCTTTTCTTTATACTACCATACATCGCGCACGGTGCAAGGTTTATGCTTGCTTTTCATCATACTTATATTGCCCAACTAGTAACTTAACAACGTGTACAAATAATTCCGTTCGGTCTACATAATCATCTGTAAAAATACCGATGGCACCTTCGTGACTACGAATATCTTTTCGCTGCACAAACTCTTCCATCACTTCACTTAGCTCTTTTCCTTCTTCAAGAGATGCTAAAAAATCATCTGGTAACTTAATACGTGCCCCGCCCGCAACAAATGTTTTACCGTCAATCGTCGCTAAGGCACCCCAGTTACACATAAATAACCCATGCTCCGTTTTCATAACGCCGCCTTCGAGTCCAATACCGATATGAGCTTTACCTTCCTGCAGCGCTCGCTTCGCTCTATTAATCGCCCCTTGCATCGTTTCTTCATCTGAAAATGGCTGAGCTGATACTCCTGACGGAACAGAAAGGGACATAACCGTCACATCTGTCCAAACCTTCTCCACAGCCCCAACCTTCGTCTTATTCTTCGATCCAACTACTACCTTCATTTCGTTCACCTCTATAAAAATTCATCATTTTACCTTAATAAAACCACTCTTTATACGTAGTACAAGCACCAATTAGGAATTGACCGCTACTACACACAGCCGAGATATCCCCTCTACCTATAAAAAAAGATAGCTTTCCACTATATTTTCAGCTCCGAACACAAAAACAGCCTTACTCTCTTTTCCTATCCGCGGTCTTAATACATCATTCGAGCACCACTTAAGCACTGACCGCTACCACCCATCAATGGGTCATCTATTCACCAAAAAAAGAAAGAACTTTTCCAAAATCATTCCCGGCCCCTAACATTAAAACAGGCTTACTCTCTCTTCATACCTGGGGTTTATACATCGCTCGAGTACCAATTAGGCACTAACCGCTCCCTCACATCGATGGGTCATCTCTCCTACCTAAAAAAAGAAAGAGCTTTTAGCCCTTTCTTCTATGCGTTATTCTTAATCGTCTCTAATGTCGTTTTATCCGTCGCTCTCACAAGCTTCGTAATTAATTCCTTCGCAGCTGCATAATCATCAACATGCAAAATCGAAGCATGTGTATGAATATAGCGGGCACAAACACCAATTACTGCTGATGGGATACCGGAGTTACTTGTATGTACACGGCCCGCATCTGTACCACCTTGTGAAATAAAATATTGGTACGGAATATTATGAGTTTCTGCTGTATCTAAAATAAATTCACGCATTCCTCTATGCGTTACCATCGTGCGATCATAAATACGAAGAAGAGCTCCTTTTCCTAATTGACCGAACTGCGTCTTATCACCAGATGCGTCATTTGCTGGACTTGCATCAAGTGCATAGAAAATATCTGGTTGGATCATATTTGCAGCAGTTTGTGCTCCGCGAAGGCCTACTTCTTCTTGTACAGTAGCACCAGAGTATAATGTGTTTGGTAATGTTTCATCTTTTAATTCTTTTAATAATTCAATTGTAAGGCCACATCCGTAACGGTTGTCCCAAGCTTTCGCCATAATTTTCTTCTCATTTGCCATCGGCGTAAACGGGCAGATTGGCACGATTTGTTGTCCTGGTTTTACACCAATTTCAATCGCATCTTCATAACTATCTGCACCTATATCAATTAACATATTTTTTATATCCATTGGTTTTGCACGTTGCGCATCACTTAATAAATGCGGAGGAATTGAACCAACAACCCCAACAACAGGACCATTTTTCGTCATAACTTGTACACGCTGAGCTAATAGTACTTGGCTCCACCAGCCACCTAACGTTTGAAAACGAAGCATCCCATTTTTCGTAATTTGCGTAACCATGAAACCTACTTCATCCATATGACCTGCTACAAGAACGCGTGGTCCAGTTTCGTCCCCTTTTTTCAGACCAAATACGCTACCTAAACCATCTTGAACAATTTCATCCGCATATTTACTTAATTCTTGCTTCATAAAACGGCGTACATCATGTTCAAAGCCTGACGCACCTTGTAATTCTGTTAACGTACGAAATAATTGTAATGTCTCTTTATTCACGAAGTCCCCTTCTTTCAAACCTTAGTAGAATACCTCTTTTATTGTAACGAAATTTTCGAAATGTTTCTAGTTTCTTCTTTTTTAGTTGCGTTTGCATTATAATTATTATTGGTACACTATTTTTATTTTATAGAATTGAGGTGAATATATGAGCTGGAAAGGTTTAGTAGCAGGTCTTGGCGTTGGATTCGCAGCTGGTTATTTCGTTGCAAACAAAGTACAAGAACAATCCCATATTTCTTCAGAAAAAGCATTGAAAATGGTGAAACAAGCATTAAGTCATAAAGGTGAAATTACTGGCTCTTGGGTACATATGGTTCCAGAGACGTTTGAAAAATATGATGTCGCGTATGAAGTTTATCGCGGTGGTCTTACAACAATGTTAGATGATATACAAGAACGATTTGAATTTTTAGTTGATGCTAAAACAGGTACTGTTTTAGAGGTTATAGCAGCATAAAAAAGAGGTTTCCCATTAGGTGAACCTCTTTTTTTCGAAAAAGGTACGATAGTAATTGAAATTATATCGGCGATTTTTCGAATATATCGATCGCAACTCCAAATATATCGGCGATTTTTAAATTATATCGATTTACCGACAAAAGCTGACAATAATAGCGATCAATAATAAGAGGAGGCTGTTCCAACTGACATTTTTGGACAACCTCCTCTTATTATGCTTCTATACTTGTTTTTCTCTCTATCTTTTCTACGATATGCCCTTCCTCATTCCACTTTACTGCACGGTAAAATGCATCATGATAAAAAGTAAACCACGCCTCTTTTTCAGCACCATATTTCATCCACTTTTGCTTATGTTCTATTGATTTCATCGGATAATCATCATATGCCATTACCCATAATACATTTTGATGTGCATGCGTTGGTAAAATGTCCGCTAAATGAAGCATCGTTTCTCCCTGGCTTTCAAGAACGATAACGGCATGTCCATCACTATGACCACCCGTATGCGCCATCTTTATTTCATCCGTAATTTCTATTTCTTGCTGAAAGGTAACAACTTTATCTACGATTGGCTCCCAATTTTCCTTCCAATATGTATTACGCGATCTAATATTCGGATTTCTCATTTCATTCCACTCAGTTTCACTTACATAAATCGTTGCATTCGGAAACGCCGGAACAAGATGATTTTCCTCCCATTTTGTTAAACCAGATGCATGATCAAAATGAAGGTGCGTCATTAAAACGTAATGAATATCCTCAGGCTTTAGTCCGAGCTTTTCTAAAGATTCATAAACCGATGATTCTTCTGTTACACCTTGATTTCGCTTCATTTTCTCATTCAATTTACCGTTCCCTATCCCTGAATCAATAAGCATGTTTCCTTCTTTCGTTTGCAAGAGTAACGGATCTGTTCGTAAATAAATATGATTTGTATCATTATGTTTATATTTACGTGACCAAAGTACTTTCGGCACAACTCCAAACATTGCACCTCCATCTAAATGTGTATTCCCGCCTTTTAGCCATGTCACTTTTATATTTCCAATTTGTAACTGTTCCATCTTCCATCCCCCTTTTCCTTTTAATTTTAACACAAGATTCTGATTATTTTTCATATAAAAAACCTATGCATTACTGCACAGGCTCCGTACGATATTTCGCTTCCACTCGATAAATACGATGACCTTTACTAGAGAATTTCTCTTCGTACTCTGTCATAATGTTTCCTTCATAATCACTATTATGAAGATCTAGGCTAAGGTAAGTTAATAACATACCATACTCAGCCATACTCATAAGAGAATATTCAAATAAACCTTGGTTATCAGTTTTGAAATGAATTTCTCCGCCCTCTACTAACACTTCTTCGTAATTGCGTAAAAATGTTTTATATGTTAAACGACGCTTCGTATGACGATTCTTCGGCCATGGATCTGAGAAGTTTAAATAAACGCGGTCAATTTCACCTTTCGCAAAGAAAACTGTTAAATCTTCAGCATCTTTATTAATTAACTTTAAGTTTGGTAATTCTTCTTCAATCAATTTATCAAGCGCATCTACAACGACACTTGTGAATTTTTCAATTCCGATATAGTTAATATGCGGATTTGCTTTTGCCATATCATACATAAAGCGACCACGACCTGTACCTACTTCAATATGAATTGGTTGTTCATTTCCAAATACTTCTTTCCAGTTACCAGCTCGCTCTTCTGGGTTTCCAATTACGATATGTGAATACTCATTAATTCGATCCATTGCATAAGGTTTATGTCTTAAACGCATAGATGTCTCCCTCTCTTTACAAAACTATTTTAAAGGAATGATTCCTTCTGTCTGTTTTAATCAATCTATCAAACAAAAAACCAAGTACGTACGAGCACTCGGTCCGTTTCTTTCAAGTATAAGATGTACCATTTTGATAAAAACTACATACAGCATTAAACGAAACTCCGATGTTTCGTTAGCCAATGATTAACTACTCCATGACGAGCAGCTTTTTCTCCTACATGTTCCAAAGAGAACAACAATCGAAAGGATGATCCGTTCATGCCAATTAATCAACAGCATCAATTAGAAGTGTTAAAAGATATTTTAATCAACCATCAAAGTGATTGCTGCGGGACAGTTTCTGAATGCGAGCAATTAGAGCGCCTCATTCAATCGTTACTCGCAAACGATAGTATAAGTAGTGACGCTAAAGCAATGCTAAACGATGTATATTCTTATAGTCAATCGGGTAAATCTTCCTCTAATTTGGACAACCATATTTCCAATAATCAAGAACAACTTACTCAGTGGATTGCTGGAATGGACAATTTTTCTTAATACTTTATTCTGAAGCAAGTAGTTGCTGTAAATATTGGTGCCAATATTTAGCTTCTGCTTGCTGCTTTTTTGTTGTGTGCCATTGAATAGATAAAATCGTTTGTGCTATAACATACCATCTCATACGCCTAAGCAATGATTCATCCAGTTCAACATCGTAATATCCGAGCCACTCACTCCATTCATGGCGCGGAACATACCAATATAATAACATACCAAGGTCTAAAGCTGGGTCAGCAATCACAGCTCCATCCCAATCAATTAAAAACAATTCATCTTCATCCGACAATATCCAATTGTTATGGTTTACATCACAATGGCATACAACGAATTCATCGTACTCAATATCTTTTAATGACTCAGTTAAATATTGAAGACCTTGTTGAATTGTCTCATCGACTCTTATATCTCCTCTTAAAACAAGCTGTAATTGTTGTAATAACTCTTGTGCATGAAGCGGCTGCTTACCAAGCCGTTGAATCATCTGCACAAGTGCTTTAGAAGAGTGTATTTTCTTCAAAAGTTTCGCAACACGTTCTAGTTTCATATCCTCCGGCTCTAGCTTCTGTCCCGGAAGCCATTTTTGAGCGGAAATTACATCACCATTCGTTACCCTTCTTGTCCAAAGTAGTTTTGGAACAATTCCTTCTGCTGACAATACCGCTAAAAAGGGCGATGTATTCCGCTTTAAAAATAACTTTTGTTGTCCGTTTTGCGCAATATATGCATCGCCCGTTACTCCACCAGCCGGTATAAGACTCCACTCTTTTCCTAATAATTGTTCCAACCATTCCATATTCATTACCCGTTAACAAATCCTTATCTTTTATAGTTATGAAAAGAAAAACCGCAACATTTCTACACATGTTGTGGGTTCATATATATTTTACTGTAGTTGAATGAAAAGAAAACTTGGCATAAGCCGAAAGTAGGACAAATCGCCTACTCTTCTAGTTTATTTTACAAAACCACTCGTAGAATGACAACTTCTCAAAATCGTCACCTTTGTCAATTCTACATTTATTACATTCTCATCGTCAAGTAGCGATTTGTCACATTATCGTCAATATATACGTGCTAGTTGGAGCCATTTGAAGTTCCTTTCCTCTAAATGAAGAAATTGGCTGTACTTTTGCTTGTTTTTCGTCTACTAACACATGCCACGTTTCTTCTTTAGGGAGTTGGACCATTTCAGGTTGCAAACTACTATTGAATAAAACGATAATCTCTTTCCATGGCCCAAAAGATTCTACGTGTTGTAAATGGTATGCAAGGACTTCTGTGGATGTTTGTAAAAAAGTCATATACTTTTTTATGAGGTCAGCATTTTGTAATCGAAATGCCCCATGCTCCTTCCGAATCGCAATTAACCCTTTTATATAATTAACTGTCTCCATCTCTTTCTCTTTTTGATCCCAATCTAATCGATTAATTTCATCAGTGGCATTATAACTATTTTCATTTCCGTTCTTAGTACGATAGAATTCTTGCCCGGCATGCAAGAAAGGAATTCCTTGTGAAAGGATAACCATTGCGGTTGCTAAACGATGACGCTTTTTCAAAATTTCTTCTGATTCTTGATTGCTACGCACTAGTTTATCCCACATCGTCATATTGTCATGACATTCTACATAATTGATGCTTTGCACTGGCTCTAGAAACAACCCTGTTTCTTTCACACTTAAAAGACTACCACCTACTATATACTGCAAATGATTACAGTCTACATGCCCACCAAATGCAAAGCCGCGTTTATTTATATTAAAAGTACTTCCTTTTATCCCATCACGAAATTGATCATTGAACTGCGCGATATGCGGCATTTTATTTGCATTATTTAACGTAGCTTTTTCCTCAAGAGGAAGCGGTGTTTGTAAATCCCATCCTTCTCCTAATAACAGCGCATCACGCTTTATTTTTCGTACTTCTTTTTCTACCACATTCAGCGTTTCAACATCTAAAATTCCCATTAAATCAAATCGGAACCCATCAACATTGTATTCTGTAAGCCAGTATAAAACAGACTCTATAATAAATTTCCTCATCATTCTCCGTTCAGATGCTATATCATTTCCAACTCCCGTCCCATTAGACGGCATACCATCCTTACCGTGCCTGAAATAATATCCTGGCACCAATTTTTCAAATGAAGATGTCTCTCTTTCATATATGTGGTTATATACAACATCTACAACAACTCGGATGCCGTGTGCATGAAATGTTTCAATAAGTTGTTTACACTCTACTATCCTGTTATACGGATTGGAAAGGTCTGTAGCATAAAATCCTGTTGGAGCATTGTAATATAATGGATTGTAACCCCAATTATATGCGGAGGAAGGATTCGCCTCATCTATGCCACCGAAACAATATAAAGGCAATAGTTCAACATGTGTAACACCTAAATCTTTTATATGAGATAATCCCGTTAACGTTCCATTTCGTCCCGTCGTTCCCTCTTCCATCAACCCTGTATATGTCCCTTTTTTATGCACTCCACTATTTGGATGCATAGTAGCATCACGAATATGCAGTTCATACAATATGGCATCTGTCATTGACTGTAATGGTGGTAATTGTTCTCGTTTTGTTACATTTGTCTTTTCCAAATCGATAACAACGCCATATTTCCCATTTACAGTCACTGACTTTGCGTATGGATCTACCGCTTCATTCCATATTAAATTAATACAAACAAGAAATGTATATTGCGCTCCGTCTAAATCGCCTTGTAATGTCTGAATCCAAACTCCGTTTTCTTCCCTGTACATTTCATGATCGGTATATTCTTTATCACTTTTATAAATTCTTACTTTTGCAAGCCTCGCAGTTGGAGCCCACACTTTAAATGTTGTTGCTTCTTTTTGATACACAGCACCTAAGTCTGTACCTTCGTAATAATACTTCTCATCGAAAATCGCTGTTCGAATCACAGCACCTATTTGTAAATCTGTTTCTTCGTTCCGTTCATCTCGTACTGTATAATACTTCCCCACATCTAGCGGCTCTTCTATAAAGCACTCATACTTCGTTGCATCCGGAAGTGCGATAGTATGAGCAATCGGTAAATCTTTCACATTGTTTCCTTCTTGTAAACGAAATGTCCGACTTGTTCCATACGCATGTGGGAGCAAAATTGTAATTTTATTCATTTCATCTAAATAAGCATCAAATGGACGTTTTACTTTCAACATAAAAAATCACCATCATCCTCAAAATTAAAATAAAGTGAAACCTTAATGAGGAAGGGATTCATCCTCCACTCATTATTAGCCCCCACCAATTGGGCCTTTACGATCAGCAAATGATAAGGCTTTTCTTATCAGCAAGACTCTATACAGTAACTCCATTATTCTCTATAGTATATTCACCTGTATAAAAAACGTTTTCATACATTCTATTTTTGTAATTTTATTTCAGCAATCGCTTTATACTTCGGTGTTTCCTTCACGTGAGATTCGTATAAAGTAACCGTATCCACTTGAAATGATATTTCAGCCACTTCTTTTATATTTTCTAAGTCAAACTTTTCTTCTCCTACCCATTTACGGGCAACGGTAATGTGCGGATGATACGAACGTGTTTCTAAAGAAAACCCATTCCCTTCACAAATAGCATGCACTTGCTTTTGTAACTGAAACAAATCGTGATTCTCACTTACCTTCGCCCAAAAAATACGAGGCTCGTCTTCTCTGCCAAACGTTGAAAATCCTTGTAATGTGAAAGATAGTTCCTTTTTTTCTATAAGTGTTTGTAATCCATTCTTTATTCCTTCTAACTGTTCCTCTGTCGCACTCCCTAAAAAAGAAAGGGTAATATGATAGTCTTCCTTATGTACCCACGAGCGAAATGGTAATTCCTCCTTCATGTCCTCTTTATAATTAGAGAGCACTTCTTTTATATGATTTGGTAAAGTAATTGCGACAAAATAATGTGGCTCCATGTACATCTTCTCCTTCTTTATATTGTTGCTTTTCTTTCTTATCTCATTCAGCTAAAAAGAAGCCGCTCTCTAAATTAGAGAGCGGTCATAATTACAACATCCTTCATTTTGCTAATTCATAAATCGCTTGAGCATAAATTGCTGTTGCTTTTAATAAATCTTCAATTTCAATGTACTCGTCTTTTTGATGAGCAAGTTCTTCTTTTCCTGGGAATAACGGACCAAATGCAACGCCAGCTTTCAATGAACGAGCATAAGTACCGCCACCAATCGCTAACAATTCGGCCTTTTCACCAGTTTGTTCTTCATACACGCGCTGTAAAGTACGAATTAATACATGATCTTTATCAACGTGATGCGGGCGAGAATTTGAATAATCCGCTACTTCAAATCCGTGATTATGGGCATACCCTTTTAACTTTTCAATCGTTTCTTCAAAGTTAGTCGTAACTGGATAGCGCACATTCAATCCTAAATTACCACCGTTTTCTTTCGTGTAAGAAAGACGGCCAACATTCACTGTTAGCGGGCCACTAATATCGTCTTTATAAGAAATACCAGCTTTTTCTCCAAGAATATCGCCTGTAAATGTTTCTGTTACAAACGATGCAAATGAAGTCGCTTTTCCATCAAGAGAAACTGTCGTTAAGAAGTTTGCCAATAACAAACCTGCATTTTCTCCCTTTTCTGGAGTAGATCCGTGAGCTGAAACTCCTTTAACTTGCAACGTTATCGTATTTCCTTCTACAATTGCTTTGCCTATTTTCTTAGCAGTTTGTAAATACTCTTCATATGCTACTGTAAGTGCATTTACATCTTCTCCTGTAATCACTGCTTCTGCAAAATCAGGAACCATATTTAAACGACGGCCTGACTCAAATGAAATAAGCTTATATGCGCCGCCTTTCTCTTCGCTACCATTTTGCACAACTTGTATATCAGAAATTCCTTTTTCGGCATTAATAATTGGAAAATCTGCATCCGGCGCAAAACCGATCGTTGGCATTTCTTCATTTTTAAAATAATGATCTACACACTTCCAATTACTTTCCTCATCTGTTCCTAAAATCATTCGAACACGTTTTGAAAGAGGCAATCCTAATTCTTTTACAATCTTCATTGCGTAATAAGCTGCCATCGTCGGCCCTTTATCATCAATTGCACCACGTGCAAAAATCTTCCCGTCGCGAATATCAGCACTATACGCAGGAGTTGTCCAGCCGTCTCCTTCTGGTACAACATCAACGTGACAAAGAATACCTACTAACTCTTCTCCTTGTCCCATTTCAAGATGGCCTGCATATCCTTCTAAATTTTTCGAAGCGAAACCTTCAGTTTCTCCTTTATGTAACATGAAAGATAAGGCTTTTTCTACACCTTCACCAAATGGTGCGCCCTCTTTCGCAGATTCTTCTTCCCATACACTTTTAATTTGTAAAAATTGTTGTGTATCACGAATTAAATCATCTTTTCGCTTTGTAACTTCTTCTGTCCAATTAATCGTTGACATCACGCATCCATCCTCCTTCTATATTCTCTCTTTTATCATAGCAAACCAAAATCTCTTATGCCATATACCGAAACCTAATAACGAACAATTGTAATATTTCTGATATTTCTTATTAGTTTTTCTTTTATTTTTTCAAAAAAATTTGCAGGAATTTGGCGTTTTACGTAGAAATTTATGAGTTAGTTGACTGACCAGACATACAATGTCAACTACCAATATTTTTCTATATGAATATTTGTTAAACTTTTGTAAAATTTAAGTAAGTTAAGGCATGAATTTTGTCATGTAGAGTACAATGGTAGTAACGACCTTCTTTCCTGAATGGGGTCAAAAAAACTAGTAGAGGAGTGGTTTTCTCTTGAAACCTACAACTACTCGTATGCTAACACGCATTAAATCAATTTATATGTACATCAATGAAAACGGAACGGTAACGACGAAAGACCTTGTAGATGAGTTCGGGATCACACCGCGAACGATACAACGTGATCTAAATGTGTTGCAGTTTAATGAACTCGTGTATAGCCCTTGCCGCGGTAAGTGGACAACAACAGGAAAGAAAGTGAGAATGACCTCATAACGAAAACAATTGTATGTAAAATAAATACATACCCCTTTCTATATAATTAGAAAGGGGTTTTTTCTGCGCCTTAAAATCGGCATTATTTTTCGTTATCTACTTGATACGTCTTTAACATTTCTACTTCTTCATCTGTCAATTCACGATACTGTCCAAGTTCTAGCTCTTCATCCAACACTAAAGGTCCCATCTCTGTTCTCTTTAAGTAAACTACTTTTTTCCCTACCGCTTCAAACATGCGCTTCACTTGATGGAATTTTCCCTCTGTAATAACGAGCTCGATTTCCGAAATATCATCGCTTTTTAAAATTGTAAGTTCGCCTGGCTTCGTTTCATAGCCATCATCTAAAATAACACCTTTTGCAAACTCTTTTATATCATCTTCCGTTACAACGCCTGAAACGTGTGCATAATATTTTTTCGGCACGTGCTTTTTCGGCGATAATAATTGATGCGTTAGCTTCCCATCATTTGTTATTAATAAGAAACCTTCTGTATCAATATCAAGTCTTCCAACCGGGAATGGATCAAAAATCGCATCTTCTAATTCTAATAAATCTATTACTGTTTCATGATTATCATCTTCCGTCGCTGAAATAACACCTTGTGGTTTATGCATCATTAAATAAACAAACTCTTTATATTCCACAACTTCACCGTGAATCATAACTTCTTGCTCTTCTACATTCACATGAAACTTCGCATCTTTCGCTGGCGTTCCATCAATCTTCACAACGCCGTCTTTCAATAATTTTTTTACTTCTTTTCTACTTCCGTATCCCATATTCGCTAATAATTTATCTAATCTCATATTCTTCACCTTCTTTATTTATCATAAGAAAAGGGGACGTATTTACGCCCCTTTTGATTTCAACTTTATTTTGAATCTACTACCAAGCTTACGTTGGATTTTGTCTAAAGCTTCTCCACCAAATACTCTTTCTAGTACTCCTGTGCGAATCGCTAACAATCCGTAAACAAGGCCACCAATACCTGCACAAATCGCAACTGTAATAAGAGCACCAATACGGCCATCAGGCGAAATCATGAAGGATAGAAGCCATTGTGATAGTTTTACAGCAATAACCATTACAAGTGTTAATACTGCAATTTGGAATGTTCTCTTATATACAACACCAAATGAATAGTTTGCATGTTTTTTGATTTGTCTATTCGTATACCATACGGAAGCTAAGAAGCCGGCTGCAGTAGCTAAAATCGCCCCAACTGTACCGAAATAACGAATAAAGATTACGTTGCATACAAATTTCAAAATAACACCCATCACAAGCGCAATAACCGCGTGTTTCTGCTGGTTAATCCCTTGTAGGATCGCCGCTGTTACCGTGAACAAAGCAAACAATAGCGCGACTGGTGCATACCACATTAATACTTGTCCACCTAGTGGATCTGAATCGTAAAAAGCAGTGTAAATCGGATATGCAAGTGCAGAAATACCGATAACTGCTGGCAATGTTAAAAACATATTTGCCTGGAATGTTTGTGTAATTTGTAATTTTAAATAACGGTATTGCTTTTCAGTAAACGACTTTGTAATCGCTGGCACGAGCGTTAAACTAAACGCTGTTGCAAGTGATACTGGGATCATAATTAATTTATGCGTCCACATCGTGAAAATACCAAGTGCTCGCTCTGCGATATCCCCTTGACCAATTGCCTGCATAATAGAGTTAAATGTCAATGTATCAATTTGTTGATATAAAGGAATTGTTAACCCAATTACAACGTAAGGAATTGCATACGCAAATAATTCTTTAAACAATTGAACGGTACTTACTGTCGATTCTGGTACAGTTTGCTCAATTAAATATTGATCCAAATATTTTTTACGTTTTAGCCAGTACCAAACTAATACGCCGAGAGCTCCAACTGCTGAAACGAATGCAGCGAATGTCGCAACCCCAACTGCAGTTGCTACTGTACCGCCAAGTACTTTAATAACGATGAAACTACCCGCTAATAAAAAGACGATACGAATAATTTGCTCAATAATTTGTGAAACCGTAGTCGGTCCCATCGATTGGTGACCTTGGAAATAACCACGAATCAAACTTGCTGCCGGCACAACAATAAGTGCAAAACTTACGAGGCGAATAATCGTCGTAACTTCTTCTATCTTATTTTGTAAACTTTGTTTACCAAGCATTGCTTCTGCAAATAATGGTGCGGTCATGTACAGTACTAAGAAGGAAAGAACTCCTGTTACTATCATCATAACCATTCCCGAACGGAACATTCTCCGGCTCGTTTTATAATCTCCAAGTGCATTATATTTGGAAACAAACTTCGAAACAGCAAGCGGCACCCCTGCCGTTGCAATACTTAAAAATATCGTATATGGAATATATCCATATGTATAGAGCGTTCCGCCTTCTGTGCCTACTAATGCATGAAACGGAAAGACGTAAATCATGCCTAAGAACTTTACTAAAAATGTCCCTAACGTCACAATAAGCGTTCCGCGCAGAAATTTTGAATCGGACATACAAAAATCCTCCTACTTCTTATATAAAGTGAAACTTTAATCAGTGGACAGGCTTCACCCCCACTGATTATTAGTTGAACCAATCGGGCTTTTACGGGCAGTTGACCTCCCGCTTCAAAACTCACTTCTTTGCTTCTGCTAAGTCTTAGGATAGGAGTCTTACTGCCCGTTAATACGGGATAACGCTGAACTCTAACTTTTGTATTGTACCACAATTCTCTCCTGAAGCAGTACTTCACTCTATTTTTCTTTTAAGAGAAAACATGCTATTCTTTTAGGCAGGAAATGTAGAAAATGAGGTCGATATATTATGCATTATGATGTTATTGTCATCGGTGGCGGTCCTTCAGGGCTAATGGCTGCAATCGGTGCTGCTGAAGAAGGCGCAAATGTCTTACTTCTTGATAAAGGAAATAAACTAGGACGTAAACTTGCGATTTCTGGTGGTGGTCGTTGTAACGTAACGAACCGTCTACCACTTGATGAAATCGTTAAACATATACCTGGAAATGGTCGCTTCTTATACAGCGCTTTTTCTATTTTCAGTAATGAAGATATTATTACATTCTTCGAAAATCTCGGTGTAAAACTGAAAGAAGAGGATCATGGCCGCATGTTCCCAGTATCAAATAAAGCACAATCTGTTGTAGACGCACTTTTAACACGATTAAAAGATTTAGGTGTGAAAATACGTACGAATACGCCTGTTGACACGATTGAATATGAAAACGGTCAAACGAAAGCAGTTGTATTGCAAACAGGTGAAGTGTTAGAAACAAATCACGTCGTTATCGCTGTTGGCGGAAAATCTGTTCCTCATACCGGTTCTACTGGAGACGGATACGCATGGGCTGAAAAAGCCGGACATACAATTACAGAGCTTTTCCCAACAGAAGTACCAATCCTTTCAAACGAACCATTTATTCGTGACCGTACATTGCAAGGTCTTGCTTTACGCGACGTAAACTTAAGTGTATTAAACCCGAAAGGAAAAGCTGTCATTTCTCATAAAATGGACATGCTCTTCACTCACTTCGGCCTATCTGGTCCTGCCGCTCTTCGTTGTAGCCAATTCGTTATAAAAACGATGAAGAAGTTTAAAACGAACACGGTGCAAATGAGTATCGATGCATTGCCAGAAGAACATAGTGAGCAGCTGTTCCAACGCATGCTGAAACAAATGAAAGAAGATCCGAAAAAAGGAATTAAAAACGTTTTAAAAGGCTATGTTCCTGAACGTTACTTCCTATTCTTATTAGAAAAAAATGAAATTGACGGTAGCGAACAAGCTGGACAAATTTCTCATGAGAAGATTCGTGCACTTGTGAAAGACTTTAAAGAATTTACCGTTCATGTAAATGGTACTCAGCCGCTTGAAAAAGCGTTCGTTACTGGCGGAGGTGTATCCGTTAAAGAAATTAACCCGAAAGAAATGTCTTCGAAATTCACGAACGGTTTATATTTCTGCGGAGAAGTTCTTGATATTCACGGTTATACTGGTGGCTATAACATTACATCTGCCCTTGTTACTGGTAGAATCGCCGGAACAACAGCTGGGCAAAATGCGAAAATGCAATACTAAAAGAAACAGGGATTCCTGTTTCTTTTTTATATGTTGAAATAATAAAATAGCATATAAAATTATATCGACCGTTTTTTCAAAATTATTAGCGATTTTTTCAATATATAAGCACTCCGACAAGGAACGACAAATCTCCTATCCTTATAATTCCTGTTTCTTTTTTGTTGCTTTATATAGCTTAGTACCTTTATATTTTATATTGTTGAATATTTGAAAAAGGGTAAGGGGAAAACAAATGAGAAAAAAAGTCATGATGTCTTTAATGCTAATGACGTTTCTTTCTGCGGTAGAAGGAACGATTGTTAGTACAGCAATCCCTCGTATAACGAGTGATTTGTCAGGCGTCGAACTTGTTAGTTGGGTATATGCAATCTATATGCTTGCAACAGCTGTTTCGACTCCAATATACGGAAAACTAGCTGATTTATTCGGCCGTAAAAAAGTTTTGCTCATCGGAGCAACAATCTTCTTAATCGGTTCTGCACTTTGCGGAGTCGTTACATCAATGGAACAATTAATCTTCTTCCGTGCTCTTCAAGGTATAGGGGCTGGGGCTGTTATGCCGATTACAATGACGATTATTGGAGACTTATATAGCGAAGCGAAAGACCGTGCGAAAGCACAGGGCTGGATGAGTGCCGTTTGGGGTGTATCTGGTGTTATCGGACCGTTAGTAGGTGGATTTTTAGTTGATTCCCTTTCTTGGCGCTATATCTTCTTCTTAAACGTTCCGTTTGGAATTATCGCTTGCTTAATGATTGCCACTTCTTATAAGGAATCTATTAAGTCCTCTAAGCAACATATTGACTACCTTGGTGCAACGGTCTTCTCATTAAGTACAATTGCTTTACTATATGCACTATTAACAGGTAGCAGTAAGCAAAACTGGGGAGACATTACAATTATCGGCCTATTAATCTTTGCCGCTGTGTCATTCATTATTTTCTTATACATCGAGAAAAAATCTCCGGAACCATTAATTCCGCTAGCACTTTTCTCTAACCGTACATTATCTACTATAAACATATTAACGCTTATTGCTGGTGCAATGATTATTAGTATTACAGTGTACCTTCCAATTTGGAGCCAAGGTGTATTAGGGAAAAATGCGACAGAAGCTGGAATCATTTTAATGCCGATTCCTGTTATGTGGACATTTGGTGCTATGTTCTCCGGTAATTTAGTTGGCAAGTTACAAACAAAACAAATCATTTTACTTGGAGCTAGCATTTTATCAGTTGCTTCATTCTTATTATTTACATTATCAACAGATTCACCATCATTCCTTATTTATGTTGCAGTCGGATTATTCGGCTTAGGAATGGGACTTGTCACACCAATTTACATGGTAACAATTCAAGCAGCTGTACCGGCTCATACGCGCGGAACAGCTGTCGGTTTAAACACATTCATTAATACATTTAGTCAAACGTTAGGTGCTGCAATTTTCGGCATGGTCTTCAATACGATGATACATGCACGTGGCATCAAAAACCTTGACCTCGTATCTTCTGGTGGACATGGAGGATCTGCGGCAAACGTAGTAACTGAATCACAAGAAGCATTAGCCTCAAGTATACACGTCATTTATATGAGCACTTTCGCATTAGCGGTATTAACATTAATTATTGCTTGGCTCCTATTAAAGCCAGCTAAACAAACAAGTGAGCAATAGCAATAATAAAGAGGATGACCATTTCGGTCATCCTCTTTCCTTATATGAGCGTTAAAATCTATTCTTCATTCTCCACAATATATTTAAGCATAGACAATTTATTATCCCAAAATCGTTCATAATACGAGAGCCACTGCTGTAATTCCGCTAACGGCTCCGGCTGCAAACGATATATCTTTTCTCTTCCACTCTTTCTTCCACTCACTAAATTCGCTTCTGAAAGAATATGCAGATGCTTCACAACAGCCGTACGGCTCATCGGAAAATGATCCGTTATTTTTGAAATTGGTAACTCTTTATCACTTAATAACCGTAATACTTCTCGGCGGGTTGGATCAGCAATTGCCTGAAACACATCGTATTTTACTGCCGACGATGCCACTTAGCCCTCAACAACCTTTTTCAGTTTTTCATTTACAATCGCTATCCAACCACCATTCATTCTGTCGCGAATAATAGAGCTCTTTGCATTCGCTTTCGGAAGAATTTCATCAGGATGTTTCCAACCGCCGTGAATTAACGTAAATTCTGTTTTATCCCCTAAGTCTTTCAAAATAAACGAAACGATCCAGCCATCTGTATCCCATGAGAAAGATAAACGATTCGGTTCATCAATTTCTAACACTTTACATGGTGATGGCCCAAAAGGTGATTGTATATGAAACTCATGTCCTACCTTTAGTTCGAAATCATTTGGCATAAACCATGACGCAATTCCTTCTGCAGTTGATACTGTACCCCATACTTTTTGAATAGATGCATTAAAAATAACCGTTTGTTTAATGTCGTTTAATGTATTTTGTTGTTCCATTTTATTTCTCCTTTATTCAGCATTAATACATAACACCTTTTAGTTGTATCCAGATAATATAACACCTTTTAGTTTCATGTCAATAAAGTGAAACTTTAATCAGTGAGGTTTTGTCCATCCCCCACTGATTATTAGCCCACACCAATCGGACTTTTACAGACAGTAAGACTCTTTTTACTGTTGAGAAATTCTCAACATTTTTTCAACAGGACAAACACTCTCTCACCATTCCTTCATAATATACTCACAAAGGCAATAAAAAATAAAAACTTCGCTCAATATGAAACTCCATCATTCATATCGAGCGAAGCGCCTAACTTATCTCACCTGTACTTCGTCTCTCCTCCTTCCCTCGTGGACAATACGTGAGATATGTGAAATCAGAAGGAATACGCCCACCATTTGGGTAGGTAGTTATTTCTCTTCTCCTCAACATTTCCTTAGGAGCGGAATGACTACCCACTCATTTTTTTAACCAACAATGAAAAGGGGATGAAAGCTATGTTCTACTGCATTAACTGTTCTGAAATTCACCACGAAAAACATCCGAAAGATAAAGTATTTAAAAACGGTTTTTATATTGATCCATTTTTAGGTGATCGTTATCACCTCGGCATGTGCACTGATGCTCAGGAACATGCAACAGAAGAAGTTCTTTTAACGACAAAGAAGATAGATGCAACGCAATCTATTATGAATATTTTACCGACACATGTTGTCCCAACATAAAGCATAAAAAAGAGCTG
>NZ_AYMH01000060.1:0-11053 GCF_000633475.1 Bacillus sp. H1a
CATTGCGATTTCCATATTATTTCCTCCTCTTGTTCGTATTAAGATGTGGTGAATCTTTATACCTTTATTATAGTAAGCGCTTACATTTATAACAATACATTTCTATATGCAATATTGCATATTTATACGTTTAGACAAAAATGGTACCATAGCAAGGTGAGAGTCTTTAAGGGTTCTCCTTAATAGGAGGAAACAATATGGAAATAATGCAAGTGATTGATAGTAAGCTGAAACTCAAGAGTTGGGTTAAACAGGTATTAGCTGTAGGCGGAATGTTAGGGTTCTGCTTCTTGTTGTTATATGCTTGGTGTTATATGTTTACAGTTTCTTAATTGTTATGTAAATATATATAACTATAATAGTGGAGTCTTACCTACAGAGGTAAGGCTCTTTTTTTGTACCTGAGGTGAACAAACTATACATAATACCTTTCAGACTCCTTTTGAAAGTAAACTTCTATTCAAAAGTTTACTTTTAAATCATCAAAAAAGAGTCCTATTAATTTAGGACTCTTTTTCATATAATTTCTTAAATGAAATTTTGAGGAAAACATTCACGAACACCAGAATTTCTTAATGAATTAAATAATGCTGCACTGATTCTTAATAGGACGTTGTTATCAGTTCCATCTTCTAAATCGTATATTACAAAGTATGAATTATCGACTGTGAAAATACATTTTCGTTCTAATTTAAATCCAGGCGGTACAGTTGGAAGTGTATCAACTGGTACAATTACAGGTGTATCTCCTTCATCTCTGATAAAATTGAAAGTTTGCTTGTCAATTTCGTAGATATTAACTGGATCAATTTCTACACCTTTATTTGGAATTGTAATTTCATCTTCAACTAATAAGAAAAAACGTTGGTTTCGAAAATTGAAAAGAGATCTTGCTCCAATTTCAAATGATGCCATTTTATATTCGCCTCCATAGCAACTTTTTTATAGGTTTAAAGTTACCTTTATACAATATGCTAGATTAATAGATTTTGATAAGGCATGTACCCTTGTAAATTGAATTTAGGTAGGAGTCCTATGTTTATGGGATTCTTTTTTTAGTTTCTGATAACATTGTATTAATTGAATGTAGAGGGTAATTTAGTAGGGATTTTAATGTGTGAACCATTAGTTTACATGTATTAGATTAATGGTTTCTTTATTGATTAGGGGTTTATATGTAATGATTTCTTAGAGGTGAATAATATGAATTTAGGTTCGCAATTGAAAAGGTTTCGTGAATCAAAAAGCTTTTCACAAGAAGATGTGGCTCGAAAGGTTGGAGTGACTAGACAAGCTGTTTATAAATGGGAGAGTAATAAAAGTTATCCTGATATTGATAATTTGATTTTACTTAGTGAATTATATGAAGTAACAATTGATGAGTTAATAAAGGGATCAGAGGATGCTAGAGAGGAGTTAGATAAAAAGGATAAGGATGAGTGTGAGGACGATGAGGATAAAAATGATTTTGGCTTTTTTATAGGTATTGCTCTTATATTTATAGGGATATTTATTGGTATTGAAGGAGTTTCTTTATTTATAACTATATTGGGAATGCTGATAATGGTATTTTATAGTGATGTGAAAAAAGCAATCATTAATGAATTTAAAATAAAAAGAAGACCGAATTAGATTGTTTTTTTAGTTTGAGCTTCTTTCTATTTTATGTAAACAAATATTCAAAAGTTTACTTTGGAAAATACAAAAAGAATCCTGATTATTTAGGATTCTTTTTGTAGATTTTTAATAGGAACATTTAACTTGATTTTACGATTAGTTATATAAACTCCCATTAGTATAAAAATTAATCCAATGATTAATTTCCAACTTATAACTTCATTTAAAAGAATATATCCCCAGAAAATTGCTGATACTGGTACTAGATATGTAGATATGGAAGCGAAATCTGGACTTCCTTTTTGAATTAAATAAAAGTAAAGCAAATACGCTATACCTGATCCAAATACACCTATTCCAATTAATGCGCCTATATGATGCCATGATATCGTAGTTAAAATTTGAATTGGATCTTCTAATAATAAAACTATGAAACCACTACATATACTACCGACTAATAATGTACCTAAAGAAATTTGAAACATGGATATTTCTTTAAGATAGCGTTTAGTTATATGGGTAGCTAAACCGTAGCAAAAAGTTGCTGTCAACATAGCGAAAAAGTTTAAAGAATTTACTGAAAAAATATTGGATAGATGTATATCTGAAAGAATTAAAATACCTATGAATCCAATAAATAAACCTATAAGTTGATTACGATTAGAACGTATACTAAAAAATAAAATCCCTAAAATCATTGTCCATAAAGGTTGAGTTGCATTTAAAACAGAAGCTAGATTACTAGTCATTTTTTGTTCGCTAAAACAAATAAGTGTCCATGGAATTACAGTATTTAGTATTCCTACAGCAATTAAAGGTATAAATGGGATTTTCCCTTTAAAAGATTTACGGAAAAATGGTATAAGTACAATAAGTGTTATAACTCCAAAAGTTGAACGTAAAAATGCTACAACTAAAGGATTAAAATCTGCAACTAACACCTTGAAAAAATAGAAAGATCCTCCCCAAATAAGACTTAACATAATGAGCGCAAGGTATAATTTACGAGACATTTCTTCCCCCCTCTTTATTTTTGATATAAGTAGTTTTTTATCTATATATATCATTTTCAATTTATTTTACATAAAATAGAATATAAAACCAAGTAAAAGAACCGCTATTAGTAGTCGCGGTTCTTTTTTATTATTGTAGTTCTATATGGATAAAATTTTATTTATTTAAAGGATTCCAAGATGTACTAATAACATCTCTAATTGCTAACTTAGTTATATCAGTTGGAGTAATTGGTGTAACATCGTGTAAACAATGAGCATCATCCCATAATACAGTATCACCAGAATTAAGTAGAGGATTTTGCCAAAAAATCACTTTATCCATGTCAGCAAATATTGAATCTGCACCACTTACATTTTCACGATTTACTAGTAAGATAGAGGCAAAAGAATGGCCATCAGTATGAACACCTTCAGGTGCACCATGTCCTTCTTCTTCTGCGCTACCTATAACACGAATTGGATGTACTTCGACTTCCCAAAAAGGAGATTTGATACGTTCGTGAGTTGGTATCATGTTAAAAAGATTTTTTATGAATGTTTTTAAATATAGATTTTCAATCATTTCTTGTTCAAGAGGTGCAAAATTCCGCGCTATATCACCTGCATACTTATTAATTTTAGAGCTTTGGAAAAATGGTCTATGCGGAAGGATTTCAGGTTCATTGAATGGGTTATGTGAATCTAGTTTAAAGCTTCCAAAACGACGATATCTGAAAGTTGCTCCATCTTGTAAATATGGATCCATTGGTAGATTTTTAAACAGTGATGAGAGTTCTTTAAAACTTGATTGAATTTCATTGTCCATATTTGATAATTGAGTTGGAAAATATGCAAGAGGATTAGTTTCTGTAAATCCTGGCTCATTGTTAGTTGCCCATAATTGTTTAGTATTAGTGAAATTAATAGGTAATCCAGAGTGATCTGCTACTGAATAAGAACTGTTTCCTTTAATTGCTTCAGGGCGATTTTTAATAGTTTTCATTATTACACCTCTTCAATCAATTTTATGGTACCTACAATGTAATACTTTTAATTCCTTATAAAGTTAAAGTATACAGAACGGGGATTAATTGTAAATATATAGAAAAATTTAGAAAAATAAACCAGACTATTCATAATTGTTGGACTCTTTTGTAGATAATCTATTTTGTGCAGTTTAGTAATATATGGCGTATGTCAATGGTAAGCGGACGAACAAAGCGAAGCGGAGTGAAGGAGCATTAAGGAATTGACATATTCACTACACCAAGACCCTCTTGGATTGTCAAAACGTTCACCGTTTTGGCCTGCCAACCGGCGAGGGAGCCCCTCAAGGATTTGAGGGGTTGGGGAGTTGGATTAAGGGGGTCTGGGGAAGAGTTCCCCAGCAGGTTTGGACAGAGTCCAAGGTTGATTTTTCCATGCTAAGCATGGATCGGCAACGCCGACAAGCGTCGCAGACCCCTATTGATTTTGATGCAAAAGCGTCAAAATACGTATAGGGTTACGTCAATTGACACAATTTCGTCGCCTTGCTAGACTTATTGTATCAATTAATCTAGAGGAAGTGGTGGCACTTTATTTTGTTCAAAAGAATATCCGAAGTGTATACAAGGATGTCTTTCAATAAGCAGTGGACGAGTATAAGGAGAAACAAAAATGGAATGACCGTAAGATTAAGGATTACTATGACAAAATACATAAATACGAAAAGACATATGAGCAACGAGAACTCGTTGTAGCGATTGGAGAAGGCAAAGACGACCAAAGTATAGGGAAGCCAAAAAGGAAGCGTTAAAACAGTATGTTGAGGCGTTTCAAGAGTGAAATCTGAATCTAGCTGTCTATAACATGGTTTTACATGATGATGAAAGAGAGGATTGAATGTTGTAGATGGGAATCTTTAGTAAGGGATTCTATGTTATTATAGAGATAGACGAAAAAACCGCCCAATGTCTTGGCGGACAGGCGGTTTTTTATACTCAGGTTGGAATCAACCTAATATATTATTCTATACACATTGTAGCATAGGTTAGTTGATTCCTTCCACTAAGGGAGAGAATTATTTTATGACAAAAGTTGTAGATTTTGGACAAGCTGAAAGAAATGCTAGAAAAAGAGATCTAGAAATTGAAAGTGAAAAAATTCGAGAGTTATATAATAATGTTTCAGAAGTTGAATTAGAAAAAGCTATGGAAACTATGGCTAAAGCTACTGGTAAAGAGCTTTACATAGGTACTAAAAAAAGTCCCCAGTCGAAAGTGAGGTTTGCTCAAATTTTGCAAAGTAATTATGAGTTTTTAAGGGAAAGGGAATACTTTACGGCTAAAGAAAAAGCATTTTTAATTGATATTGTTTCTTCGATTGCTTTTAATTCTAACTGTATTGTTGATGATGTGAAATCAAAAAATCCAGTTCCATTGAATATTTCAGGACTTGCAAAAAAAATTGGATTAACACGAGCAAATACAAGTCTTTCAGTAAATTCTTTAGTTAAAAAAGGGATATTAGCGAAAGCTGAAAGTGGAATTGAAGGAAATAATGCAAAAGCTTATTCATTATTTGTAAATCCTCATATTATTTATGCAGGAGATAAGGATAATGTAAATGAAGCACTTAAAGCAATCTTTTATAAAGCTATGAAAATGAAAATATTGAAAGAGTTACCAGATAAATTATTTTAAGATTGACAATTAGTCAATCTTATTTTTTTACTCATTTTCGTGTGTATTGTTTTCGATACGAATGTGTATTGTTTTCGATACACACGAAAAACGTTATAAACCTAGTTATATCAACCCTTAATACCACTTTTAAAACTCTCTCTCTTCTCACTCTATATATATAGGCTAAAAGTTCCGAAAGGAACGGGTCGTATTTTTGAGAAAAACACTCAAAAATCTCCACCCTCAGAATCAAAAAGTCGGTTCGTTCATCCTCACCTAAAGGCTATCGCCTTTTCTTTTTAATTCTGTCCTTGCAAAACTTTTTTCGGCTCGTTTGCTTTTCTCGCCAAGCCGATAGACCAAAAGCAAGCAAATGGGTTCTCGGCCTGGACGAACAATTATACGAGCCGAACCGCTAGTTCATCCGAACAAAATTCTCTTTTATACAATATTTTATATAACGCTAAGTTCTTGGGGGCTAACCCCCAAACCCCCAGCCAGCACTCTTGCCCAAAAGCAAAAAAAACAAGCCCTACATACATGTGTGGCTTGTTTTAGTAATGAATTTTAATTATTTGTTTTTAGGATTATCGATTCTTTCAGATTAGATTGTTATGATAGTTCCGTCAAACTTGGTAAGAGAGAAACCATTAAAATTCTCATTGAAGGTAGCTTTATAGTCTCGAAGAATTCCAATGGCGACTGCTTCTCCTAACTTTAGACCCTCCACTCCATCCGAGCGCCAGTGAAGACCGGCAGTATCGCGCCCATGGGTGATATTGGAGGAAAGTTTGTTTAATTCCCCTCCAATGGTTAAAGGTGCCCCTGAATATGGTAGTAATGAAAGACCATCAGAACTAGCTACAACTGGATTAGGAATTACAAATGATTCGTTAAAGAACGCCTTTAGCATAGTGACCCCAGCTCCAATAGAGCTAGCATGTCCTCCAGGATAGGCAGGATGAGTCGGACAACCTTCAGCATAAGCTATAGGCAACAGATAAGTGCCGTACTTGTCAAAAATCTTGGAAATCGCTTGTGAGTTTAATAATTCTGAGTCAATTGGGTAGCTGGCGGTACCCGTCTTGGTGTTGTGGACGCGTCCTCCGAATTCTTCAGGCCGAAGTCGGCGATGAACCAAAAATTTTTGGAACCAAGCAGCTTTTAGAGCTGCTTGAGCAGCTCGAGTTACCATATCTAAAATGTGTGGGGCGCCAAAAGTAGAAAAGCCAACCTGTGTTGCCGAATTCAGATAAGGGTTAGCTGAGTCTAATGCAGCTTGTCCAAAGCTGAGCAAAATTAGACAAGCATCGAGAGTACCTTGGTAGGAAAAATCTCGGTGAACCCATTCCCCTAAATCTCTACCATTTCGGATATAGCGAAGAGTTGGGTCAAATACATTTGATGTAGTCGGTTTCGATCCGTTTTGAATATTCAACCATTTCTCATATGTGGTCATGTGATCGTCTCCAGCTGTTGTAGTACGACATTTTTGAACAATCGTTGTAGCTCCAAAAGGAATATCCTTCCAAAGAAATTGAGAAATAAAAGGTCCACAAAGGTCACCGGTTGTATTTCCACGGAAAAGAGTACCTGTAGTGACTACTCCATTGATTTTAGGTCCTCGAAATTCTGAAAATCCTGATAGTTCAGAAGCAGCCTGGAGGGTAAGTGGATTGATGTCAAATTCTGTGAAAGATACATCTCTCGTCAATGCTCTCCAATAAAGCTCAGCCATCTCACTCGCTTCCCAGGCACTACTAAAGGCTGGTGGTACAGCAATACCCAAATGATGACTATCAGGTCCTTCCAGTTCGAATGCATAGGCAGCTTGAGGATCGGTAAGCTTCACAACCCCACCAAGAGGGATATCCTCAAAATTGTCCGAGTTACCTGTCTCTAATGCATAAATTAAAGATTTATAAGCATTGAGATTAACTTCACCGAGTTGATTGTGTAGCAAAGCTTTAGAGAAGTTACCTATTTTTTGGGGATACAAGTTTTCGTCACCATTACATACATGGTTCGGGAGAGGTTGTTTTTTTTGGAAATTCGCTGCTTTTAAACGAATTTGAAAAGCCTTATTACGACGCTTATTTGGAGTTATAGGTCCGATTTCACACGACTTTTTTGTGTTTACCTTCTGTTCCTGACTATCATTTTCTTCATTAGTTTGATTATTTTTCATATATTATCACCTACTAATATGAAGTGAATTCAAAATATTAGCTAGTTCTTATAGAAATTTCCTAGCGTCCCTAAGTTCTATCAATTTTGAATTCTAATTTAGTGTATTCGTATTGATTTTACTAAGTATGGTTTCTTTTACTAATTTAATTTTTTATTTTCTATAGAGTGTTAGGTATCAGCAGACAGTTAAGAATAAAAATTGTATAGTTCATTTTACATAAATGAACTGTATATCATATGCATGTGAGGTTAACATAACGTACTATTATTGGATTCAATGTATTTAGAAGATTTAATTGATAGACTGTAATATCACCCAAAATAGTAGAAATGATGTAAGCCCCCATATACATCTATTAACAATTTAATAAACTGAGAATATAAAGTAGTATAACGAATTAGGAGTGTTATATCATGTCATTTGGAATTGATGTGAGTCATCATGAGGGAAATATTGATTGGAATAAAGTAAAGAATGATCCAAATCAAGTAAACTTTATGATTGCAAAAGTAACAGAAGGTTCTGAGCAAGGCACAAATTTTGTCGATCCAACCTTTCAATACAATATTAATGGTGCAAATAGTGTTGGCATCCTTACAGGAGCTTATCACTTTTTTCGGGCAATCTCTGTTAATGATGCAAAACAAGAGGCTGCTTTCTTCATTAAAAATTTACAGAGTGTAACATTAACTGCACCTGTATTTGTCGATATAGAAGTTAATGATGCAAATTTAGATCCTGATACATTAACAGATGCTGTGAATGCATTTTTAACAGAATTGAAAGATGCAGGGTATATAAATACCGGCGTTTACAGCAATTTATATTTCTTTCAAAATAGTCTAAACGTTTCACGCTTACAAGATACTTTATTGTGGGTTGCACGTTATAACCCAAGAGGTGCAGGAATGGAATGTGATATTTGGCAATACACAGATACCGGAAGTGTAGAAGGCATTAATAGTAATGTCGATTGTAATATATCCTATGTAGATTTGGATAACGGGAATAATAACAACAATGGACCTAATAGCTCTTATATAGGAATTGCTACTATCGCAGGTGATAATGTAAATTTACGAGATCAACCTTCTATGAGTGGTAATGTCATTGGAACATTGCATCGTAACGAGTCCTATAAAGTGTTTTACGAACAAAATGGCTGGTTAAACCTAGGTGGGAATGAATTTGTTTTTTATGATTCTAGTTATATTTGTTACTGTAATTATATAGGGATTGCTACAATTACAGGCGATAATGTAAATTTACGAGATCAACCTTCTATGAGTGGCAATGTGATTCGAACATTACATCATAACGAAGCTTATAAAGTATTTTACGAACAAAATGGATGGCTAAACTTAGGCGGAAACCAATTCATTTACTATGACCCTAGCTATATCGATTATCAATTACTTTCTGCATGTTCCAATTGTTAAATAGTGGACAACCCCTATGAGGGGTACCACCAGCATTTTGAAAAGAAAACATGCTAAGCACAAAATACAATGAGCAGTCCATATGGACTGCTCATTTACATAATTCTTAATTATCAGTAGTAAAATTTGTAAAGAAATCTTGTGTTTATGAGGGTTTTTGTTCTTATGTCTATCTATCTCTTATACAAGATTTTATACATCGTTGATATAGCGGGGATTCTAGGGATCTTCGCTATTCTTTTTTTGCATAAAATCTTGTATATAGAAAAAAGATTTTGATGATAGTATCAAAAAATAACGAGTCTCTAGATTTAAGCTTGATATATAAATTAAATACATTATCTATGTAAAGATTATGGAAGGTGAAAATGAAAACAAGTAATACGTGAATTATTAGGAAAAAGGGTATATCATTGCTATAGCGAATATATTTTTGAGGTGAAACGCTATGAAGACGCTTTATAGTCCTGGCGATGTGGCAGAGCAATTAGGTATCCAATCTAGCACATTACGTAAGTATGCAGATGTGTTAGAAAAAGAGGGTTATACCTTCGTGAAAAACGAACGTGGCCATAGGAAGTATAGAGAAAGTGATGTAATGGTGTTCCGTAAGATTATAAACCTAAAGAACGACACAGATATGACACTAGAAAATGCCACAAAGCAAATAGTATCATGGTATCAAGGCGTTGAGGTATTGCCACTAGAGCGGCATGAAGTTGAGCGCTATGAAGAACCCGATTTCAACGCTACAGCGCTACAAGCAATGATCCAGGAGCAGAGTAAAGTTATTGAAAAACAAAATGAATTACTACAAGAATTAACCAAACGATTAGCAGAGCAAGACCAGCGATTCACGCAAAGAGAATCAGAGTTAGTGAACGCTATGAAATCGCTACAGGAATCCCAGAAGCTTATAGCGATGAATAGTAGCGTAGACATAGTGAAGAACCAAGGACGAGATGAGATGCTCATGCAAACGATTAGGGAAGTTCAGGAAGTAAAGAAGATGATCGCAGCAAACAATGATAAGAAGTGGTATGAGTTTTGGAAGTAGGATTCCTCAACTCTTTTTTTAAAAGGACCTGCTCACATATTTTCTAAAATTATAAACTAATGTAAATCCATTGAAGTGCATGAGTGACCCGGTTGTTTCCCCTCTTACCTAAAAGGAGGGACTGTTATGGGATTTGGTGGTAGTTGCGGCAGCTGTGGTTTTGGTGGCGGATTCGCTTTATTAATTGTACTGTTCATTTTACTAATCATTATTGGCTGTAGTTGCTTTTGCTGATCTACTTACTGGTAAAGAAAAGGCACTTATTTAAGTGCCTTTTCTTTATGGAAAAAGATTCGCCACAATCGGTGACAAGGATAAAGAATGATAAGTATTATTTTTAATAAAAAGCCCCGCAAGTAAAAGTCCAAGAACACACATTTTTTTGGTACCTATAACTTGGCATTAGTAAATAAGATCTAATCTAACGAAACGGTAATATTACCGTTATTCTCATTGGAACGTTACTAATGCATTACCAATAGTATTACCATTGCAAAACAAACGAACACTATTTACTTATTTTTAGTTAAATAAATGTGGTACGTGCTACGTTTTTGAAATACATAAAAACCATTCGTAATTGTGTACCTTTAAGGATATAATTTATTTTTTTATAAAATCAAATTTTATCACGTTATAATCTTGTTCCGAGCAATGACGTTTAAGAGCCCATTTCATATCTTCGATCTGTTCTTTGCTACGGATGGGTTGGACATCAATGAGATGTGGTTTTTTGTTCATGGATTTCCGACCTCTTTATTTATAGTGTTTTGAATGTATACTTTTATTGTGTATTTTGAAGATATCAGGGGATTCGGTGAGAAGTCAATGTTTAAAGGTATTTGAATGTAAACTAATATTTAAAAGTTTACATTCGTATTTATAATAAATAAAAAGCACTTTTTAATATTTTAAAAGTGCTTTTAACTTGATGTTGATGTGATAGAACCTCAAGTATGTAGAAATTTAAAAAAGTCCCTTAATAATGTTAAAGGGACTTTGCTCACACAAATGATCTGCACATCAATTTATTTTCGATATACAGATCATTTGTATGATAATTTTATAAATAATTGCTAAATAATGAA
>NZ_AYMH01000061.1:0-20967 GCF_000633475.1 Bacillus sp. H1a
TGATTGCTGAGGCGAGAGTTTTTATTTAAAAAAATAGATTCAGTAAGAGAAGAAATGTATAAGAAGGGATTGGACAAAATGAGAAGTGACATGATTAAAAAAGGTTTTGATAAAGCTCCGCATCGTAGTTTATTAAAAGCAACTGGTTTAAAAGATGAAGATTTTGATAAACCATTCGTAGCAATTTGTAATTCTTTTATTGAAATTATTCCAGGTCATAAGCACTTAAATGAGTTTGGGAAACTCGTAAAAGAAGCAGTGCGTGCAGCAGGCATGGTTCCATTCGAATTCAATACAATTGGAGTAGATGATGGTATTGCGATGGGGCATATCGGTATGCGTTATTCACTTCCGAGCCGTGAAATCATTGCAGATTCAGTAGAAACAGTTGTAAATGCGCATTGGTTTGATGGGATGATTTGTATTCCAAACTGCGACAAAATTACGCCGGGAATGATGATGGCTGCACTTCGTGTAAACATTCCAACTGTATTTGTTTCAGGTGGACCGATGGCAGCTGGGAAGACTTCTAAAGGGGAAGTTGTCGATTTGAGTTCTGTGTTTGAAGGGGTAGGAGCCTACCAATCTGGAAAAATTTCAGAAGAAGAATTAAAGGATATCGAAGATCATGGCTGTCCATCTTGCGGCTCTTGTTCCGGTATGTTTACAGCGAACTCTATGAATTGCTTATGTGAAGTACTAGGCTTAGCATTGCCTGGTAACGGTAGTATTTTAGCAATTGACCCAAGGCGTGAAGAGTTAATTAAACAAGCAGCAGAAAAATTAAAAATTTTAATTGAAAGAGATATTAAACCACGCGACATTGTAACAGAAGAAGCAATTGATGATGCGTTTGCGCTTGATATGGCGATGGGTGGATCAACGAATACAGTATTACACACGCTAGCTCTCGCACAAGAAGCGGGTTTAGATTACGATATGAACCGCATTGATGCAGTTTCAAGACGTGTACCGCATTTATGTAAAGTAAGTCCGGCTTCTAATTGGCATATGGAAGATATTGATCGCGCGGGAGGGATTAGTGCAATTTTGAAAGAGATGAGCCGAAAAGAAGGGGTACTCCACCTTGATCGTATAACTGCTACTGGGCAAACGTTGCGAGAAAATATTGCTCATGCAGAGATTAAAGATAAGGAAGTTATCCATTCTCTCGAAAATCCTCATAGTGAAGAAGGGGGATTACGTATATTAAAAGGAAACCTTGCGAAAGACGGAGCGGTTATTAAAAGTGGGGCAACAGAAGTAAAACGATTTGAAGGACCTTGCGTTATTTTTAATTCACAAGATGAGGCGCTTGCCGGAATTATGCTTGGGAAAGTCAAGAAAGGAGATGTAGTTGTTATTCGTTACGAAGGACCAAGAGGCGGACCTGGTATGCCGGAAATGTTAGCACCAACGTCAGCAATTGCTGGTATGGGATTGGGGGCAGATGTTGCACTTTTAACTGATGGTCGTTTCTCTGGTGCTTCACGTGGTATTTCGGTAGGGCATATTTCACCAGAAGCAGCTGCGGGAGGAACGATTGCACTTCTGGAACAAGGGGATATAGTTTGTATTGATGTTGAGGAACGATTGTTAGAAGTAAGAGTTAGTGATGAAGAATTAGAGAAGCGTAAAAAAGAATGGAAGCGACCAGAACCAAAAGTGAAAACTGGCTGGCTTGGACGCTATGCACATATGGTAACATCAGCGAATACAGGTGCAGTTCTGAAAATCCCGAATTTTGATTGAGCCAATATAAAAAAGAGATAAGGATGATATAAAATGGTGCAAAATGTAAAGGAGAGAGTGAAAATTGAAGATATCTTAATGGCTCATAATTGCATGAAAGATATCGTTATTAAAACACCGCTACAACGTGATACAGTTTTATCTGAGAAATACGAATGTGACGTATATGTGAAGCGAGAAGATTTACAAGTTATCCGTTCTTTCAAAATTCGTGGTGCGTACAATTTAATCCAAAGTTTATCGAAAGAACAATTACAAAATGGTGTTGTTTGTGCAAGTGCTGGTAATCATGCACAAGGTGTTGCTTATACGTGTAATTTATTGAAGATTCCGTCGAAAATATTCATGCCGACAACGACGCCTAAACAAAAAGTATCACAAGTTGAATTTTTCGGCGGCGATTTCGCAGAAATTGTATTAGTTGGAGATACGTTTGATAGTTCTTTCCAAGAGGCGCAGCGCTATTGTGAGCAGAATAGGATGACATTTGTTCATCCGTTTGATGATCCGTATGTCGTTGCTGGTCAAGGAACAGTCGCTGTTGAAATTATGCACGATATGGAGAAACCAGTTGATTATATATTTACAGCAATTGGTGGTGGTGGATTAGCATCAGGAATCGGTACATACGTAAAAGGTGTAAGCCCAACTACAAAAGTAATCGGTGTAGAACCAATGGGGGCTGCATCTATGAAAGAAGCCTTTTTACAAAATGAAAATGTCGCATTAGATAGGATTGATAGTTTTGTTGATGGCGCAGCTGTTAAAAAGGTAGGAAAGTTAACATTTGAAACTTGTAAAGATGTAATTGACGACATTGTTTTAGTGCCAGAGGGAAAAGTTTGTACGACAATATTAGAATTGTATAAGAAAAATGCGATTGTAGCGGAGCCAGCTGGTGCGCTATCTATAGCGGCGCTTGATCTATACAGAGATGAAATAAAAGATAAAACGGTTGTGTGTACGTTGAGCGGTGGGAATAATGATATTGATAGAATGCAAGAAATGAAAGAACGTTCGCTCATTTATGAAGGGCTAAAGCATTACTTCGTTATTGAATTTCCACAACGTTCAGGGGCACTGCGAGAATTTCTTGATAAAGGATTAGGACCGGAAGATGATATTACCCGCTTTGAGTATATTAAGAAACATAATAAAGAGAACGGGCCTGCATTAGTGGGAGTAGAATTGAAACATAGAGAAGACTATGAGGCTTTAATTACTCGTTTTCAAGAAAATAACATTCAATTTATGGAGCTTAATAAAAATCCTGTGTTGTTTGATTTACTTATTTAATAGAAATAGAAAGAGAGCTAATAATAGCTCTCTTTCTATTTTCGTTTATTAATTATCTTACCACTTTCATCAATTTCTACATCAGTAGAAACAGTTTGTAAATATTGAAGTGCTTTTTTCTTCTCTTCTTCATTCACAGGAGAGATTTGATTGTTTCGTATTATGTAAGGATTGAACGACATTTGAACATCTTTCCCTTTAAACGTTAAGGTCAAAACGCCTGTTTCGGCACTTTTTCCGTTTACGTAGCTCGGGAATAAAAAGTTTCCTAATGAGTAAGCTACAGGAACCTTATTGTGATATTCGAATCCTTGTAGCCAATGCGGGTGACTTCCAACGATAGCGTCAGCACCTGCTTCTACCATTTTAGGAACATATTGTTTTTGATACTCTACCGGGCGATTTGATTTTTCAACGCCCCAGTGCATATAGACGATTACATAGTCTGCATCTTTCTTTTGCTCTTGAATCGTTTTTGTGACAAGATCTAGATCATATCCGTTTGTAACGCCTGGTTTATTGTCACCAGCTACCCAATTAAAGTTAGGCATAAAGCGTACGAACGAAAGAAATTTAAACTTTTTCCCTTTTACAGTTAGTTCACGAGCTGTATAGGCATCTTCAGCATTTTTTCCGGCTCCAGTGTAAGGTATTTTTAATTTTTCGACGTGAGAAATGGTGTCTAGTAGTCCATCTTGTCCATAATCAAGCGTATGGTTATTGCCAATATTGACAATATCGTATCCAGTATTTTTAATTGCTTGTAGTGTAGATGGATCGCTTTTTATCCAAAATTGTTGACCAGGCACTCTTTTTTCTTTTGTTGTAAATGCAGACTCTAAATTAATAAAGGAGATATCAGCTTTCGTTATTTCCTCTTTTACGTGTTGAAACGGATAATCAGCCCCGTTCTTTTCAATTATGGGACGTAATTGCCAATCAAACATCGTATCACCAGAGAAGGTGAGTGTAATTTCAGGGTCTTCGGTTTTCTTTTCGGTCGTTGAATTTGCCTTGCTTGATGCGTTTTGTATATCTGGTTTATTTTTTGCTTTTGAAATGTAAGTGTAATTGATTAATAAAACAATTGGTGTAATGAAAAAGGCTATTAAAATAAGTCGTTTTAATAAAGTTTTCATAGCTACCGTCCCTTTTGTGTTATCCCGCTTTATTTAATTAGTAAGTAGTAGGAGATGAAAATCCTCCCACTGACTAAAGTCTCACTTTGTACCGTAATCGTGAACTTCCACGATGATGCTCATAATGGATGTAGTAAAAATAAGTTATAACTAGATTCATAGATGTGAAAAAGCGAGTTTTTAATAGTGAAAATCATTTGTTAATATTCATAATATTAAGTTAACATATAGATAACCTTTAAATCAATGTGTAATCCAGAATGTAGTAATAAAGAATTCAGAGGGTGGAGAATGTAAAATGGTTATATTAGGAGCAGTTGTAAATGGGGTTTGTATTATAGTTGGTACTTTACTTGGTAAATTATTTAGTAATATTCCAGAAAGTATGAAAGGAACGATTATGCACGCAATTGGTTTAGCGGTCACGGTACTGGGACTCCAAATGGCATTGAAGAGTGAAAATTTTCTCGTTGTGATTTTAAGCTTAGTGATTGGAGCGGTAATGGGGGAATGGCTACAATTAGAAGAAAGGTTAAAATGTTTAGGAGATTGGCTAGAAAATAAAGTTGGATCGAAAGGTAAAGGAAGTATATCAGAAGGTTTTGTAACAGCTACTCTTATATTTGCAATTGGCGCGATGGGGATACTTGGTGCATTGGATAGTGGTATTCGCGGGAACCACGATGTTTTATTTACGAAGGCGATTATCGATGGGTTCATTTCTATTATATTGACGACAACTCTTGGAATTGGTGTAGTATTTTCAGCGATTCCAGTTATCTTATATGAGGGAGCAATTGCAATCTTCGCAACGCAAATTAATAGTTTTGTACCAGAGAAGTTAATGAATCAATTTATAGTTGAAATGACAGCAACTGGTGGGATTATGATTTTTGCAATTGGATTAAACTTACTTGGATTCATTAAAATTAAAGTGGCAAATTTACTTCCAGGTATATTAGTAGTTGGAGTAATTGTTTCTATTATATATGGATACGGTTTGATATAAAATTGTTAAGGAAAGTGATATATATGGAGGAAACCCAATTCACAAAACGTGTACACAAAATATGGGAGATTGCAGCAGGAGAGGCTGGGTGTACTAAAGGTATTATTCATCCTGTTCATTTATTCATAGGTGCTTGTAAGGAAGGTACAGGAGTTTGTGGCGAGTTATATATGTATTTATTTCACAAGATGGGTATGGATTTTTTAGCAGAAATATCATTACTACAACGATATTATGTATATGAAGAAAAGTGGATATGAGTATGCAATTATAGGACAAGCAGGTCCGATTGCGTTTTATGAGCGATGCTGCAATGCACGTTTAATACCTGTAGGGGATAATTAACCACCTTCCTTTGCTACAATGCAAAGGAAGGTGGTTTTATATGGAGAAAATAGTATAGGAACACAGGGAGTATTTTTGAAAAAAAGATTGATTCTGTTACAAAAATTTGTTTTCTATACAAAAATAGCACGAGTTATAGGGTTTTATAATGTATAAAGCAAATTACTAAACTTTTTCCAGGAAACGGTGTAGAATGGGTATCGAATGAAAGAAGGTGTGAAAATGGCCAGCTGGAAGCGAAATTTAATGATTTGTTGGCTAGGTTGTTTTACCACTGCAGCCGGTATGAGTTTAGTAATTCCTTTTTTATCTTTTTATATTGAGGAATTAGGAGTGACTGGCACTTCTAGTATTGCACAGTGGTCGGGACTTGCATTTGGTATAACATTTTTAATGGGTGCGATCGTATCACCGATATGGGGAAAGCTTGGTGATATACATGGACGGAAATTGATGCTTATTCGTGCGAGTCTTGGTATGGCGATAATTATGACGCTTATGGGGTTTGTGACAGATGTGTATCAATTAGTCGCACTTCGGTTTTTAATGGGAGCGGTATCAGGTTTCCTTTCTACAGCGATGACATTTATTGCAGCAGAAACTCCGCAAGAACATTCAGGTTGGGCAATTTCTACAATTTCAACTGGAGGCGTGAGTGGTTCATTACTTGGGCCAATACTCGGAGGTTATTTATCTGAGTTAATCGGAATGCGCCATGTCTTTCTAGTAACAGGAGCTTTCTTATTCCTTTCCTTTCTCATCGTCTTTTTCTTCTTACATGAAGAGAATCACTCTGCTAAAGCAAAAAAGGCACAACCGAAAAAAGTATGGACGATGGTCCCAGCAAAACATTTAATAATAAGTTTATTTGTGGCAACGTTTATTATTCAGCTTGCAAATATGTCAATTCAACCTATTATTACGTTGTATGTAAAGCATTTGGCAGGACCAGGAACAAATCATATTGAAATGATTGCAGGTGCAGTCATGTCTGCGACAGGATTAGCAGTTATTTTGGCAGCTCCTAAGCTAGGAAGATTATCAGATCATATTGGTCCTCAAAAAACTTTAGTTGTAGCGTTGTTTGCTGCAGGAATTATTTTTATCCCGCAAGCATTTGTAACCTCAGCTTGGCAACTATTAATACTTCGTTTTTTATTAGGTATTGCACAAGCAGGATTATTACCTTCCGTACAAACTCTACTAAAACAACATACACCAACCCATGTAACGGGACGAATATTTGGATATAATCAGTCGTTTCAGTTTTTAGGAAATATGATTGGGCCAGTACTTGGTGGACAAATTGCAGCTCATGCAGGCTTCCAATATGTTTTCTTCTCTACATCATCACTTTTATTTATTGCGTGTATTTGGGTATATTTTCATAGTAAGAACGCGGAATTATCAGAGAAGCAACATTTGGAAGTTAGTTAACAAGGTGAATGAAAAAAGGAAAAGGATGAAGCAACATACGCTTCATTCTTTTTCATTAAAATTGAAGACAAAGATAACTTAACGTACCGAGCTCGTAGCTACGGTGAATGACGATTCCTTTATTTTCACCGCTTCCCATTGCGATAAATAAAGGAACGAAATGTTCTGCTCTTGGCACAGCTAATTGTGCATGAGGAGCATTCTTTTCCCAATTAAACAATGTATCTTTATCATTAGTCTGCATATGATTTATAATCCAATCATCAAATTCAGTTGCCCATTTTTCAGGTGTTGTTTCATTCCATTTGAGTGCTCGTAAATTATGAACGGTAACACCGCTGCCAATTACTAAAATATCTTCTTGTCCAAGTCCTTTTAGTGCCTCTCCAATTTCAA
This sequence comes from Bacillus sp. H1a, assembly GCF_000633475.1. Classification (NCBI taxonomy): domain Bacteria; kingdom Bacillati; phylum Bacillota; class Bacilli; order Caryophanales; family Bacillaceae; genus Bacillus; species Bacillus sp. H1a. Next base: position 7,375 of record NZ_AYMH01000061.1, read on the forward strand.
ATTGCTCTTTTGCAGGAAGGAAAGGATTTACTGATATTTGTACGACAGGAATATTTGCTTCTGGATACATACGATGCAAGAGCGTCCATGAGCCGTGATCTAAACCTCTCGTCGTATTATGATGGACTGGAATTCCTTTATCTTTAAATTTTGCTTCCAGCATATTTGCAATGTGAGAAGAACCTTTAGCTCGATATTTTATTTCATATAATTCGGGAGGGAATCCGCCGAAATCATAAATTGTTTCATATTCGTCATCGGAAGAGGAAATCGTTAATACTTCACTTTCCCAGTGAGCGGTGAAAATAACAATTGCTTTCGGTTTATATGTTTCTCCAAGTGATTTTAAAAATCGTGTATAGTCTGTATCTTGAATAGCAAGCATCGGTGAACCATGTGCTAAAAATAGTGATGGCATCATAATAGAAACCTCCTAAAATTATATAGTTACTTTATGTAAGTAACTATATAATTTTATTGTAAATTCGTCAAGGTAATAGTTTAGAATGCAATCGGAAAAATAGATCATTTGTCATAATGAAAGCAATTGCATATAATACATAATAAGAATAATGAATACATATTCATATTAAAAGAAAATATACATAATAGATTTGGGAGGTGTCGAAATGAACATACAGGAAAATTTCGTTACGGCATTGGATGAATCGGAAATTTATTTACGCAAGTGGTTACCAGAAGACAATCTGCGGGGGATTGTTCAAATTGCGCATGGTATGACAGAACATGCAGGTGTGTATACAGAATTTATTGATGCTTTATTAGAAGCAGGATACGGTGTTTATGCTCATGATCATAAAGGACATGGGAAAACAGTGATAAGAGAAGAGGACTATGGTCATTTTGAGCCAGATATAGGCTGGAATCAGGCTGTGTCTGATGTGATTTTTGTATCGGAAACGATAAAAAAAGAACAGAAATGTCCACTGTTTTTACTTGGACATAGTATGGGTTCTTTTTTATCAAGACGAGCTGTCCAACTTAAAGGCGAACTATATGATGGATTTCTTATTTCAGGAACTGGGGGGAATCCAGGGTTTTTAGGCGTCATTGGTCATAAAGTAGCGACAATTGAGATGAAACTACGCGGAGCAAAAACGAAAAGTCCGATGCTAAACTTCTTATCTTTCGGAAATTTCAACTCACACTTTAAGCCGAATCGTACGAAATTTGATTGGTTATCTTCAGATATAAGTCAAGTTGATAAATATATTGCTGATCCATTCTGTGGATTCATTTGTACGACGAGCTTTTATCGAGAATTATTTCATGGTGTACTTGAAGTAAATAGATTAGAAGAATATGAGAAGACTCCGAAAAATCTTCCAATACATATTTTCTCTGGAGATCGTGATCCTGTTGGGGATATGGGGAAAGGTGTAAAAGAAGTATATGAAAACTATAAAAAATGCGGTGTGAAAGATGTAACACTTCGTTTATATGAAAATGGTAGACATGAAATGTTCCATGAAGTGAATAGAGAAGATGTATTTCAAGATTTGATTTCATGGTTAGAAGAGCATATTGTATAAGAAGAAACCTCACTTCATGCTGAAGTGAGGTTTTTTGAGAAATTGGAGGATTGATTATGAGTGAATTTGTAAATAAAGAATATGTAGAAATAGATTTTCAAGATGTTTGGATAAAAGAAGAGGAATTGAAAAATTGCACCTTCATAAAATGCCGTTTTAGAGGGATAGATGCATCAGAAGTTTTTACTCAAAATTGTAATTTTATAGAATGTGATTTTACCGGTACTCTTTTTAATGCTTCTATCCATCAAGGAACTACGTTTGCTAATTGTAGGTTTTTTGGTGCGAATTTATTTGTATCTAAGTTTGAAGAATGTAAAATGACTGGTTCTGATTTCGAAGAGGCAAAATTAGACGGAATAACAATTATATCAGGCGATTGGTCATATACAAATTTAAGGTTTGCGAACTTAAGTAAACAAATTCTAAAGGGTATTCGTTTAATTGAAGCTGACTTATATGAATGTAATTTAGAAAAAGCAGATTTGCGTGAAGCGGATTTAACGGGCGCACAATTAGGCAAAGTAAAACTTAGCGGTGCAGATTTAAGAGGAGCTGTAGTTGATAGAATTGATTTTAAAGCTTTTGATTTAAAAAACGTGAAATTAGATATAGCGCAGGCAATTGCAGTTGCGAGATGTTATGGAGCGAAGGTAAATTAAATAATTTTAAAAAATATTTTCTATATATGAGGCTATTTTATTAGCAAGAGTCGATGTTAATAGTGTAGATACATAGATTAGCAAGTTGATTTCTAATCTATGAAAATAAAAGGTTTTTTGAATTACTTTCCGAATCATTTTAGTAGTTTACATATCGAAGGTGAGGAAAAAGAATCATGAAGATAAGAGAAGCTTTATTAAGTGAAGCAAATGAATTAAGTAAACTCGCACTACATTCAAAAGCTACTTGGGATTATAGTGAAGAATTTATTTTAGCTTGTAAGGAAGATTTAACGATTTCAGAGGATTACATAAAAAAAAATTTTGTATATGTTTTAGAAAATGATAATACAAAGATTGGATTTTTCTCATTTTTATGTAATGAAAATGCTCTCGATTTCCTATACATCCACCCTTGTTATAAAGGAAAAGGATACGGAAAAATACTTTGGAATTTTGTTATAGAAAAAGCAAATGAACTAAGGCTAAACAGCTTTACGATTGATAGTGACCCAAATGCGAAAGGGTTTTATTTGAAAATGGGGGCAAAGTTAATCGGTGAGACACCATCAACAGTGTATAAAAATCGTCTTTTACCTCTTTTACAATACGATGTGTAAAACTACCGATGTCAGGGGATGCTGAAAATGGATAGCATAAAGATTAAACAAATATATGAAGCATTAAGAAAATCTTGGTCAATAGAAACGGGTTCTAAGTGGACGAGCGAAAATCCAGCAAAGGGACAATGTGGTGTAACGGCTCTTATTGTTCAGGAATTGTGTGGGGGCGAGATAAAAAAGACAAAGATAGGAGAAGTGTGGCATTTTTACAATACAGTAGATGGGAAAAGGTATGATTTTACTTGGACCCAATTTCATAAAAAATTAAACTATATGGACGTTAAATCAAACCGAGAAGAAGCAATTGCAGACACAAATGAAAAACAATACGACATTTTGAAGGAAAAGATGGTGAAAGAATTAAAATTATCTTTTGACTCTTAATCTCTAATAAGTTACTATAATGGTGGTAACTAATTAAAGGGAACTACATAGAGTTGAAAGGGGAAATACTTTTGAAAACAGCTTATGTAAGCGCTGCGATTGTAACGTTAAATGAACAAAATGAAGTGTTAGAAAACGGATATATCATTGTAGAAGATGATCGAATTATAGAAGTGAATAGTGGAGAAATCCCTTCTTATTATGAAGTGGATGAAGTAATAGACATGAAAGGAAAGTGGATTTTACCAGGGCTTGTAAATACACATACACATGTTGTTATGAGTCTTTTAAGAGGTATCGGAGATGATATGTTATTACAGCCATGGCTAGAGACGAGAATTTGGCCTTTAGAGGGTCAATTTACTCCGGAACTTGCCGTTGCTAGTACGGAATTAGGGTTACTTGAAATGGTGAAAAGTGGTACGACAACATTCTCTGATATGTTTAACCCAATTGGAGTAGACCAAGATGCAATTATGGAAACGGTATCAAAAAGCGGAATGCGAGCTGCTGTTTCAAGAACTTTGTTCAGCTTCGGAACGAAAGAAGATGAAAAGAAAGCGATTGAAGAAGCTGAGAAATATGTGAAGCGCTATTATAAGGAAAGTGGTATGTTAACTACGATGGTTGCACCGCATAGTCCATATACATGCTCTACAGAAATGTTAGAAGAGTGTGCACGTATTGCAGTAGAAAATCAAACTATGGTTCATATTCATCTTTCTGAAACGGAGCGTGAAGTACATGATATTGAAGCAAAATACGGGAAACGTCCAGTAGAATATGCGGCAAGCTGCGGGTTATTTAAGCGACCAACAGTCATTGCACACGGTGTTGTTTTAAATGAAAATGAGCGTGCTTTCTTGGCAGAACATGATGTTCGGGTAGCTCATAATCCGAATAGTAATTTAAAACTAGGCTCTGGTATAGCGAATGTAAAAGCGATGCTAGAAGCTGGGATTAAAGTAGGAATTGCTACAGATAGTGTTGCGTCTAACAATAATTTAGACATGTTTGAAGAAATGCGTATTGCGACTTTATTACAAAAAGGTATTCATCAAGATGCAACGGCATTACCAGTTGAAACAGCTCTTTCTCTTGCGACGAAAGGAGCAGCTGAAGTAATTGGGATGAAACAAACAGGATCACTTGAGCTTGGAAAGTGTGCCGATTTTATTACAATTGATCCATCTAATAAGCCGCATTTACAACCAGCAGATGAAGTGTTATCACATCTTGTATATGCAGCAAGTGGAAAAGATATAAGTGATGTAATAATTAACGGAAAGCGTGTCGTTTGGAACGGTGAATGTAAAACATTAGATGAAGAGCGTATAATATTTGAAGCGAGTCGTTATAAACGAGGTTTACAAAGATAGGTATTTAAATGTACGTTAAGAAAGCTATCCTTTCTAGGAAATAGAATAGGGTAGCTTTTTTTGTTGAACGAATAAATATTCAATGTAATGTCGCATCTTTCTATTGATATTTCTGCTATAATATATAACGTTTTATAATATTTTATTTTTAAGGAGAGCAATTTATGAAGCGAAAAAAGAGCCGTTTAATGGTAATGGCACTTGTTACATCTTTATTTTTAACAGCTTGTACTAATAAAGCTAATAAAAGTGATACAGAGGCTCAAAAACAAGTGTTAAATCTAACAGTATCAGAAGAAATTCCTTCTCTTGATACTGCGAAAACGATGGATGGTACATCAGCACACGTTATGCAAAACATATTTGAAGGGTTATATGTACTAGATGATCAAGATAATCCTATTCCCGCTGTAGCAAAATCGTTTGAAAGAAGTGAAGATGGTAAAAAATATATATTTGATTTGCGTAAAGATGCAAAGTGGTCAAATGGAGACCCAGTAACAGCAAATGATTTTATGTTTGCGTGGAGACGAGCGGTAAGCCATGAAACAGCGTCTCAATATGCGTACATGCTGTTTTATATAAAAAATGCGAAAGATATAAATAAGGGAGCAATTCCTCCTAATGAACTTGGGGTAAAAGTAGTAGATGATTATACGCTAGAAGTTGAATTAGAACAGCCGACTCCGTATTTTTTACAGTTACTAGCGCTACCTATATACTTACCGCAGCATGAATTATTTTTGAAAGAACAAGGGCAAAATTATGGACTTGAGCCTAGTAATCTCATATATAATGGTCCATTCGTGTTAGAGAAATGGAAGCATGAACAAGAATTTCAATTAAAGAAAAATGATACATATTGGGATAAAAAGAAAGTGAAATTAGATGAAATAAACTTTCAAATTGTAAAAGATACAATGACAGCTGTAAATTTATATGAAGCTAGTAATCTTGATCGCGTAGCTATTAATTCACAATTTGTAGACAAGTATAAAGGGAAAAAAGAATTGCATATGTCGAGCGATCCTGGAATTGCAATGCTTCGATTTAATGAAAAAAATAAAGCGTTAGCAAATAAAAAAGTTCGTCAATCTATTTCCTTAGCGTTAAATAAAGAAGATTTTGTCGCTCATTTTATTAATAATGGGGCGAAGTCTGCGAATGGGCTCGTACCAGAAGGTCACAAAAATGAAGAGACAGGTAAAGATTTCAGAAAAGAAAATGGAGATATTTCTCCATATGATTTACCAAGAGCAAAAAGTATTTGGGAAGAAGCGAAAAAAGAACTTGGGGTAGAACAGATAACAATGGAGTTCTTAACGTTTGAACAAGATAACGCAAAACGTATGGCGGAATATATAAAAGGTGATTTAGAAAAGAACTTGCAAGGATTAACGATACAAATTAAACAACAGCCATTTAAACAAAAGTTGCAATTAGAACAAACAGGTGAGTACGATATATCTATGGTAATTTGGGGACCAGATTATAAAGACCCTATTAGTTATTTAGAGCCATTTACGACAAGCAATCCAAATAATAAAATGAGTTACTCCAATCCTCATTACGATGAGCTAATAAAAAAAGCTGAAAATGATTTTGTACTAGATCAGACAAAAAGATGGGAAGCGTTACGAGAAGCTGAACGTATCGTATTAGAAGACGCTGCGATAGCACCGCTTTATCATATTGGTTCAGCTTATGTACAAAAGGATTATGTAAAAGGAATTGATAAGCATCAATTTGGTGGTGTTTATACTTATAAGAATGCTTATATAGATGAGAAATAAATGAGAAATAAATGAAAAAGGCTGAGTGCGTATTAAAAAGTACTCAGCCTTTTGTTATAGGTTTAATTGAAATCGTATTTATTTTTTGCTAAACAGTTTCTGTTATAGCGTAGACGTTAGTGTCATATGGAATATTATCTTGATACATATAATTTTTTAGAACTCCTTCTTTTTCGAATCCTAGTTTTATTAGTACTTTACTTGAAGCTTCATTTTCAAGAAATACAATTGCCCCAATCCGTTTTAAATGAAGAGTACGGAAACCATAAGATATAACTTCAGAAACCGCTTCAGTGGCATATCCATTTCCCCAGTGTTCGGGGAAAAAGGCGTAACTTATATTTGCTCGTTTATGTTCAGAAGACCAATCGTGAAAACCAATTGTTCCAATGAGTCCTTTCTTGTCCTTTAATTCGATTCCCCATTTTATGCCGTTTCTTGCATTGTAACTCAACTTAAAATTATTAATGATTTGTTTTACTTGATCTACATTCTCTAATGGTTTTTGACCATAATAGCGCAGTACATCGGTATTAGAAAAACATTGTAATATACCTGGCGCATCTTCTTCAGTAAGTTCTCGCAAAATGAGTCGATCGGTTTTTAATAGAGGAAACATGTCTTCGCTCCTTTTCATATGAAAATAGAATGTATTTGTTATTATATAATTTAATCTGAAAATAAAGATTATTCAAGGTGTAGTGGCGATTTTAATTTATGTTAAAATTAATTGTGGAATATATTTCAAAAAGAGGTTTATATATGGAGAAAAACTCAATTTTAATCGTAGACGATGATCGAGATATTATTCGATTCATAAACGTAAATTTAAAGCAAGAAGGTTTTACTGTTTTTAGTGCTGACAACGGAGAAGAGGCATTAGAGATATTGAATAATAATAATATTCAACTTGCTATCCTTGATGTTATGATGCCTCAAATGGATGGGATTGAATTGTGTAGAAGGATAAGGGAGACGCATAGTATTCCGATTATGTTTTTAAGTGCAAAATCATCAGATGTAGATAAAGTAATCGGATTAAGTACAGGAGCAGATGATTATATCGTAAAGCCATTTAGTACAATTGAATTTATTGCAAGGGTGAAAGCTCAATTAAGAAGATATACATATTTTAATCAAAATACAGTTCAAGTAATTGAAAAAAAAATAAATATTAGAGGTTTAGAAATAGATGAAGTGTCTAGAGCAGTGATGCTATATGGACAGGCAATTAATCTTACGAAAACTGAATATGATATATTGCATTTAATGGCAGCTGCAAGAAATCGTGTTTTCACAATTGAAGAAATATATGAAAGTGTTTGGAATGAAAGGGCTCATGAAAGTAATAATACGGTAATGGTTCATATTGCTAGGTTAAGAAATAAGATTGAGGGAAATCCAAAAGAGCCGAAGTTTATACAAAATGTTTGGGGAGTCGGATATAAAATTGGAGATTAAATTATTACAAGGAATTAGAGCTAAATTCTTTTTCGCATTCATATGTAGTATTTTGTTAGCTACAGTAAGTATCGTATTAGTTCAAATTTTATTAGGAAGTATATATAGTGATGTTGTCGCGTTAGAGGAAAGATATTCATTTCTTTATTTTATAGTTTTTCTTCTTTTAACCACTATATATTTTGCATTATTGTCAAAAACAACTATAAAAAGATTGAATGAGATTAACCAATGTGTGAAGGAAATAAGCAATGGTAATTTGGAAATACATATACCTATTTCGAAAAGTGATGAGATTGGTGAATTAGCGATGAATGTTAATAGAATGGCCCAAAGTTTAAAAGAGTCTATTGAGAATGAAAAAAAATCACAGGAAATGAAAAATGAAATGATTAGTAATATTTCGCATGACTTACGAACGCCTGTAACATCTTTAATAGGTTATGCTGATCTATTAGGAAATAAGCTTCATTCAAATATAGAGGAATGTGAACAATATGTAAGTGTATTAAAGCGAAAGAGCTATGAATTAAAAAGTCAGGTAGATGATTTGCTAGAATACTGTCAAATAAATTATAGAGAAAAAGAATTACATAAAGATGTAATAAATATGAAAGCATTAATTGAACAAATTATGATTGATTTTGTACCACAATTAGATGATGCTAATATGAGCTTTTATATTAAAAGTGATGAGGAGCTACATGTGGAAGTTGATGTAGCACTTATAGTGAGACTATTGGAAAATGTAATTAGTAATAGCATTATGTACGGGAAAGATGGAAAGAAAATTTTGATTCGAATTTCAAAAAGAGAAATGAATGTTGAAATAGAAATTAAAAATTTTGGGCAACGCATTCCAAAGGAGAATCTTTCTTACGTTTTTGAAAAGTTTTACCGTGGTGAAAAATCACGTAGCTCTCATACGGGTGGAAAAGGAATGGGACTTGCGATTGCGAAGAGCATAGCACACCTTCATAAAGGGGATATAGCGGTGCGTAGTAACGATGAAGAAACAGTTTTTACTGTTACTTTATCACAATATAATAAAACGTAAGAAAGTCGTAAGTATTTCTTTCATATGTCGTAAATTTTACTTCGTATCATGGAGAATAAAGATATGAGAGTAGGGATACAGCATGTGGAAGAAATTCATATTAATAATTTTAGTTGTTGTTTTAATTACAAGTTGGAGTTTAATTTATTTAGCTAATGGTGTTGTATCAGTTTTTGCTTGGTGGAGCATACAAATTTTCAGCTTGTTTTCTATCGTTATTTTACTGGGCTCATTGATCATTGTTGTATGGGAAATGGCCTTTAGAAAATGTATAGATAAAGTGATGATTTTTATTATTCTTTTTTCTTTTATTGGGGCTTGGCCCGCGGGGTGGTTTGGTGGAATGGGGAGGATTGCTTATCCGGCAGAAGTAGATTTCATGACTCCAAAAGTAGTAGTCCGTTTTCCATTGCATCAACGAGCGCTAATAGGATGGGGTGGTGATCGGCTTGATACGAATTATCATGTGATAAAACCAAATGAACGATGGGCATATGATATTCTTATTCCGCCTGCTGAAGTGAAGAGTATTAAGTTAGAAGATTACGGAATATATGGGGCAGAAGTAGTAGCGCCAGCTTCAGGAACAGTCGTATCAACTCAAAATGATGAAAGAGATTTAGTTCCAGGGACAGATGATTTTGAATCAATGGCTGGTAATCATATTTATTTACAGTTAGATGAAACAGGGACATATTTGTTTATTGCACATTTAAAGAGAGATTCCATCAAAGTGCGTGAAGGACAACATGTAAGCGAAGGGGAAGTCATTGCTCAAGTTGGTAACTCGGGAAGTTCAAGTGAACCACATTTACATATCCATCATCAAAGACAGGATCCATCCAAGACGAGTATGTTTTTTACGGAAGGATTGCCACTTTATTTTCGAACTGAAAAAGGTGCAGTGATGCCGGAAAGAGGCGAATATATAAAATGGAATTAGGGGGAAGCGCTGATGTGGGAGAAGCATTACGTTGAAACTGATAGAGGGAAATTTGAGTATTTTAAAAAGGGAGAAGGAAAACCACTTTGTGTAACACATTTATACAGTGAGTTTAATAGCAATGGCAACTTATTTGCCTCTGCATTTACGAATCTTTACACAGTGTACCTTATAAATTTAAGGGGGTGTGGAAATTCTACACACGACACAACTGAATTTAATCTAGGAATAGTAGATTCTGTACGTGATTTAGAGGCAATACGTGAAGCGTTAAATATTAAAGAATGGACGTATGCAGGTCATTCAACAGGCGGGATGCTTGCTTTACAGTATGCGGTAATGTGTCCAGAGAATCTTGTGAAAATTATAGCTGGTGGGTTATGTGCATCAGCTGAGTATATGAATCACAAAAATAGTATTTATTGTAGAGAGAACAATCAAAATGCTCGTTTAAAAGAAATATTTGCAGTGCTCAGGGACACAGCTTCTACAATTGATGAGAGGCGTGCGGTAAGTAAAGAGTGGACAATGATGTCTTTGTATAATGAATCAGCATATGACGAAATGATAACTAGACCAAATAGCGGTAAAACAGTATCAAAACGTCTTGATTACTTTTCTTACAAGGAGTTACCTACATTTGATTTACGTCCACAATTAGGGAGTGTATATATAGAGGCTCATATTTACGCTGGAATTTATGATGCACAGTGTCCACATGAATGTGCAATTGAAGTGGCGGAACTTATGCTAAATGCAATATTGTCGACATTTGAATACAGTAGTCATTTTCCGTTTATTGAGGAAGAGAAAGAGTTTAAAAAGTTTGTTGAAAGAACAGTGTAGCATGTAAATAGAAGATACAATAATGAGTCGAAAAAAATATTAATTTAACAATAAAATTTAAAATTAATAAGAGAAGGCTGTCTCTAAAACAATCTTTGGGACAGCCTTCTTCTTTCGTTATCCTGCAAATGTTTGATACAGCAAGAAAATATTTAAAACAATAACGAGTGCAGCGATTATCCATGCAATGAATGTTGTAATGCGATGGTTAACGAGTGCGCCCATAATCTTCTTATTACTTGTAAACATAATAAGTGGTACTAATGCAAAAGCAATACCGAATGATAATACAACTTGGCTCATTACGAGAGCGTAAGTTGGGTTTACGCCTAAAGCGATAATAGCGAGAGGCGGAATCATTGTTATAAATCGGCGTAAATATAACGGAATATGCATTCGAATGAATCCTTGCATAATAATATCACCGGACATTGTGCCGACCGAAGAGCTAGATAATCCGGCTGATAAGAGTCCGATTCCAAATAAAGCAGCGGATGCAGGGCCGACTAAATGACTAAATTGATTAAATGCAACATCTAAATCCTCAACATGTAGACCGTTTTTAAAGAATAGTGCAGCAGCAACAATTAGCATACTTGCATTAATAGCTCCTGCGATAACCATTGCAATAATAATATCAATGAATTCGAAGCGGAAAATCTTTTTCTTTTGTTCATCATTTGTTCCGATTACGCGGCGCTGCGTTAAGGCCGAGTGTAAATATATTGCGTGTGGCATTACGGTTGCGCCTAAAATTCCGGCTGCTAATAAGATGCTATCCACACCTTGGAATTTTGGAGTAAATAGTCCTGAAAGAAGAGGGCCTAATTCCGGTTTTGCGTAAAAGACTTGGACACCAAAAGCGATAACAACGATAAATATCATTCCTGTAATAATAGCTTCTAATGGACGAAAGCCTCTGCGTTGAAATTCAAGAATAATAAATGACCCAACCGCTGTAATTAAGGCAGCTGGCAACATCGGAATTCCAAATAGTAAGTATAAGCCGAGTGCTGCCCCGATAAATTCAGCTAAATCTGTAGCCATAATAACGAGTTCCCCCTGAATCCATAAACCAATGGAAACCGGTTTGGGGAAGTTTTCGCGAGCTACTTCAGGAAGGTTTCTCCCAGTAGCGATTCCTAATTTGGCTGATAAAGTTTGAATTAATACAGCCATTAAATTAGAAGCGAGTATTACCCAAAGTAATAAATACCCATATTGTGACCCAGCCGCGATATTTGTAGCGAAGTTCCCGGGATCAATATAAGCAACTGATGCGATGAAAGCAGGCCCTAAGAATGGTAACAGTCTTTTAAAGCCTTTTGTTTGTCCGCTTAACACTAAATGGGCTGATTGAACTGTTGTACTTTGAGAAGGGACTTGTTCATCTTTTGTTATATCTTTATTCATAGTAGTTTTCCCCTTTGAAATCTTAACTTGATGAAATTATTGTATTTATTCTTACTCATTATTTCAATACATTTAAATATATTATGTGGCAATTTCATTTGAACATAAAAGTTTCCTTAATGCAAATTATATGACTGCATGCAATGAATGGTGTAAAGATGTAAAAATATTTTGGAAGTTTATGGTTGCTGAATAAAGGGGAAGATAATAAATTAAAGGGCTGTTTTTGAAATTTATGTGAACATAAAGCCTATATTACAGCATATTAATTGATGGAAATGAAATTGTATGATATATAATATATTGGGATTACAACATAACCGTAGTGTTTTGTTCTGTAATCTTGTTTTTATTTCTGTTAACTTATAGAAAAAATTGTAAATAGAAGAAAATGTGCTGAATATGTAAACTTTTTCTTATTATATATGTTTTGATATGAACGTTAACTTATACATGATTTTAAAATTTAGATAGGTGGTAGAAATACATTGGCAACTACAAAACCATATAGAGTATTACTGTATTACATGTACACAACAATTGAAAATCCAGAAGAATTCGCTGCTGAGCATTTAGAATTTTGTAATTCACTTGAATTAAAAGGAAGAATTCTTGTAGCAACAGAAGGAATTAACGGAACTTGTTCGGGAACTGTTGAACAAACAGAGAAATACATGGAAGCAATGAAGAACGACCCACGCTTTGATGGAATCGTGTTTAAAGTAGATGAAGAAGATGAGCATGCATTCAAGAAAATGCACGTACGTCCTCGACCGGAGTTAGTTACACTTCGTCTAGAAGATGACATTAATCCGAAAGAAATAACTGGGAAATATTTAGAGCCAAAAGATTTCTATGAGGCAATGAAACAAGATGATACAGTTATCATTGATGCACGAAATGATTATGAGTTTGATTTAGGACACTTCAAAGGTGCAATTAAACCTGATATTGAATCATTCCGTGAATTACCAGATTGGATTAGAGAAAATAAAGAAACACTTGAAGGTAAAAAGATTTTAACGTACTGTACAGGCGGAATTCGTTGTGAGAAGTTTTCTGGTTGGTTAGTTCGAGAAGGTTATGAAGACGTAGGTCAGCTTCACGGCGGAATTGTAACTTACGGAAAAGATCCAGAAGTACAAGGTGAACTTTGGGATGGTCAATGTTACGTATTTGATGAGCGTATCTCTGTACCAGTAAACCGAAAAGAGCACGTTATTGTAGGTAAAGATCACTTTACGGGTGAACCGTGTGAGCGCTATGTAAACTGTGCAAATCCAGAATGTAACAAGAAAATTTTATGCTCTGAAGAAAATGAAGCAAAACATTTACGTGCATGTTCTCATGAATGTCGTGTGCACCCACGTAATCGTTATGTAGCACAACACGAATTAACAGAAGAGCAAGTAGCTGCTGCATTAGAAAAAATCGAAGCAGGGAAGTAAGCAGAATTAGTGTAATAAAAAAAGAGGCTAT
>NZ_AYMH01000062.1:0-2482 GCF_000633475.1 Bacillus sp. H1a
TCGTATGTTTCTAAACTTCGCGTGATAACAGTAGATAAGAACCCTGCCTATCCTGTAGCGATTCAAGAGTTGAAAGAAGAGAAACATATGCCTGAAGGCATACAACTAAGGCAAGTTAAATATCTCAATAATATAGTGGAACAAGACCACCGGTTTATTAAAAGGTGAGTTCGTTCTATGTTAGGATTCAAGTCGTTTAAAACAGCAATCTCTATATTGAGTGGTGTTGAAGCCATGCATCTGATGAAAAAAGGGCAACTTGTTTTACTGGATAAGTCTGTCCAAAACCAGAAAGAATTTATTCATAAATTGTTTGGCTTAGCCTCATAAGATAGAAATGAAGAGGAAATTGCTACTCTATGTTTCTAACTAACATTTTCGCACCAGAACCAAAGCAACTATTTGGAATCTAATTGTAATTCAGCTTTGTCGTTTGTCAGTGTATTAGCAGAATTACAATTTCCAGAGTAGATAGCTCTTGCTTCATCACACGAATCAGATTTTTCACATCCTATAAGCATTCCTAATGTTATAAACGATAATAAAATCTTTTTCATTATAATACCCGCTCCATACTATTTAGAATGTTATGATGTTCTTAGACTAAGTGAAATTTATAACATATATTCCTATGACAAAAAACATATGTATTGAATTAAAGAAACTGAGGAAGGTCAGTTTTTGACCAATTTATATAATAGACTTCACCATACATGCCCGTCGACTTAAGAAGTGTGTTGTTCCCCAAACTGAAAAAATGAGTTGAATTCTCATAAATAACTGTAAAATAATAAAATTTTCGTTTAGGGGCTACTTTAAAATCTTAAGTTGATGGGCATGCGGCGGCACCCCTATGTATAAAAAACTTTGCAATAGAACCCATAGATAAATCAATGAGAACATACCAATTTTTTTACTTAGAAAAAGATAGACATTAATAAAAGTGTATACTGTCTACTAATTTATATGGTGCTACTTTGTTTTCTATTAACATTATCTAATCTGAATTTACTTCATTTAAAGATAGTTACCATTAGTCCTATTCTCGGCTATACACAAAAAACGTATCTATGCAGATGCATTTTTTGTGTTATTATTCTTTTGTAAATTGAAATAAACTAATTGAACCTAATAACATGAATAGATTCAGAAGCATTTAATAAAGTTATTAAAATTGTTAAACAGTCAAAATATTATCTTTAGTCTTATAGTTAGGTGCTTTTGGTGTTGGCTCATATAAAGCGTTTAATAAGTGATTATATTCACTTCGTGTAATTTCTTTATTATACAATTGAATTAATAAATCTTTATGTTCTTTTGAAAAAGCTATTTTGTTAAAAAACTTAGGGTACATATAATTATTCTCTCCACTTCATGTCGGTTCTAAAATTTCATGTTGCTTTCATTTAATTCTTATAAAAATTACATTATCGTGACTTTATAACATCGCTCCCTTTTCAAAAATATTCATCAGATATCAACATTAGGGTTCTGTTGTAAAGTTTTCTAAAGTAAGCTAAGCTCTGGAAAAAACAAACAAGGAGCGTAACAAATGGGATATTTTAAAGGAAAACAGTTCGAGAAAGATACTATCTTGGTAGCCGCTGGCCACTATTGTCGTTTTTCTTTAAGCTATCGCGATGTGTCTGAAATTCTCAAAGAACGTGGTATTTCTATTCATCCAACAACTATCATGCGCTGGGCTCATGAATATGGAAATCTTATCTATCAAATTTGGAAGAAGAAAAACAAAAACATATTGTTATCTTGGCGTTTGGATGAAACCTATATCAAAATTAAAGGAAAGTGGTGTTATTTATATCGAGCAATTGATAAAGAGGGACGAACACTTGATATTCAACTTCGTCAAAAACGAGACAAACAAGCAACATATGCTTTTATGAAAAGACTAGCTCGAACTTTTGGAGAACCAACGGTTCTGACGACATATCTCCTTCTTTAGCTTCCGCATAAGGAGATATGTCTTTACAAAAATACCTTTCATCGTACAATAAAGTACCTCAATAATATCATCGAGCAAAATCATCGACATGTGAAACGTCGAATTTCCCGTTCCTTAGGCTTTCAAAGTCTTCGCCATGCCTCACGTACTATTAAAGGTATAGAAATTGTTCATGCCATATACAAACAAAAGCGAAGTCTTCAACCAAACTTCGTTTTTTCGACGTATAACGCATTACATGAATTATTAATCGTTTCATAAAACTGGTCCGCAATATTCCCCATTTCTTTATGGCTTCGGAAACTTTGCAACAGAACCGAGAAAAGGAATGTAGTAAATAATCGTATACAAGTACTCTCTTACGATAGATATGTGAGGGTATGAAAATACAAAGAGGGAAAAGAATGATAAACATTCTTTTCCCTTTTTACCTACTGGAACTTTCATGCTCATTAGCTTTTCGGTATATCGAAAAATGCTGTAGAATTTCCCTTTTCTATTATAGCAATAAAACCAGCT
>NZ_AYMH01000063.1:0-1255 GCF_000633475.1 Bacillus sp. H1a
CTGTTTTTTATTGTTCATTTTCAAATGTAAACTTTTCATTTTTAGTTAACTGTATATTCTATACATATGAGGTTAACATAACGTCTTATTATCGGTAGCAAGGACAGGAGGGAATCCTTGGTTTTATCGGGTTCTTTCTTCTTTTTTTATATAATTGATATACAAGATTTTATACAAGGCTATGATAGCGGTGATTCCTAGAATCACCGCTCTTCTTTTTTGTATAAAATCTTGTATAAAAAAGCCTTGCATATAAGCAAGGCTTTTTCTATTTCCAAAATTGCCACCACTTTTTTTGTTGGGTGGCTGCAATCATTTTTTTAGTCTCTTGGTTTTCATGGATCATAGCCATTAGGTTTTGATCACGTTCATCCATCCTTTGAACAATAGCCTTTTGGAAATCCTGTTGTTGTTTTTGCTGTTCAGTTAACCATTCCTTTAAATTTTCTTCATGTATTTTAAGTTGTTCAGATACTCTTTCAGCAACAATTCTATCAAACTCTTGAACATCTACAAATCCTTGTCCTACTTGGATTTGTTCAGGTTGTTGTTTAGTTGTTTGGATGGGTTCAATGTCTATGTATTCAGAGAATCCTTCTTTACTGAGGAGTTCAATAATCTGTTTCATTTGGAGGTTTCTTTTATTTCTCATTTTAGCTATAAATTGAAAAACAGGTATACATTCTTGGTGAATTAAATACTTGTTCTTTTCACCTTGTTGGAATTTTAAAAAACTACTGTAGGTTTGACAGTTTCGTTTTATAGTCATAGCTGATACTTTTATTTCTTTCGCTACTTCTTCAGCTGATAACCAGTCTTTTTGTTGCACTGTTCAGATCACCATCCTTCTAAATGCCTAAACATCTGAACTAAACACCATTCAAACAACTAAACAGTTCTATGGCTGACAAGGGTTTCCCTGTTTTTCTGTTCAGATGACTGTTTAGATAATATACAACTAGTTTAACACCTGAACATCTAAACAGTCATCTGAACAAGCAATATGAGAATACATATATAACTGTGTGAAAAATGTGTTCTTTGTTTTTTATTGTGGATAAAAAGGAGGTATGTCTGATGAATATCATTCATATAGAAACAAAAAATCACTATAATAGTGAAAAAGAAAATGAAATGGAAACTATACCAATTATAAAGCGGATATATTATGAAAATGGAGAGATTAAATTCGAAATATTAGGGGAAAAAAATGTCCCTACTAGATGGTTGGATAAATAAACAAGAAGGATCATCC
>NZ_AYMH01000064.1:0-134771 GCF_000633475.1 Bacillus sp. H1a
CGCAAGTTTTTCAGTGCCCTCTTGAATACCGAACTCATGCCCTAAAGGATGGCGAATGAAATACGCAGTCTAACGTTATGGAATTAGTTCATTTTTTATAGTCTGCTTTTCATTTCATCGTTTATTACTTAGCTAATTCTTTCGTCCCCTTCATTACATCAATGAAGAATCCCCAGTTATTCACAACAGAAGAAATACTAATATGTTCATCCGGAGTGTGGACGTTGAAAATATCTGGACCAAATGAAATCGCATCTAATTCAGGCATCTTTTGAACGAATACACTACATTCAATTCCTGCATGTACAGCAAAGATTTCAGCGTCTTTGTTGTATTTCTCTTGATGCACCTTTTCAAATAAATTGCGAATCTGTGAGTTTGGATTGTATGGCCACTCTGGATACTCTGACTCTTTTTCAAATGTCGCCCCCACTAATTCGGCAATATATTTAATTTCATCTGCAATATGTTGTTTTAAACTACTTACAGAACTTCTTACTTCGTTTCGTAATTTAATTTCATCTTGCAATGTTTCAATAACTCCTAAATTTGTTGAACTTTCTACAAGACCTTTAATATCCATGCTCATACTTTGAATGCCATTTGGAATTAAGAATAATGATGAAATAAGTTGTTTTTGTGTTTCTTTAGCAAATACTTTTTCTATTTTCTCATCCAATTTTGTAAGTGTAACATGAACATCTGGATCAACAGCGCGCATTTCTTCTTGTAATACTCGTGTCCATGATTTTAACTTTTCTTCTACTTGCTGCACATCATCTTGACGTAATAAAATTGTAGCTACACTTTCACGCGGAATTGCATTTGTTTTTAATCCGCCGTGTACGTCACTTATATCAAATTGAATATTAGTTGATAAATCACGTAAAACTCGTCCTAGTACTTTGTTCGCATTTCCGCGCTGTTTATCAATTTCCATACCAGAATGTCCGCCCTTAAGTCCTCCGACATATAGACGATATGCGTCCATATCCACTGGTGTCTCATCCCAAATTACCGAAATTGTTTCAACCGCTTTCGCACCACCTGCGCTACTTACAAGTAATTTATGGTCTTCTTCAGAATCGATATTAATAAAAATCTTTCCGTCAAAATGATTTGGATCAACAGCGAAAGCTCCGCCCATTGTCGTTTCTTCTTCCGTTGTAATGACAACTTCTAAAGCTGGATGCGGAATTTCTGTTGAATCTAATAAAGCTAATGCATATGCAACTGCGATACCGTTATCAGCACCTAAAGTTGTTTCGTTAGCATATAACATATCTCCAATAATTCTTAGTTCAATCGGATCTTTCTCAAAATCATGAACTGTTGCTTGGTTTTTTTCGCATACCATATCAGAATGCCCCTGAATGATAATAGCTGGAACATTTTCATAGCCAGCAGTTGCTTCTTTTTTAATAATGACATTTAATGCTTCATCTTGAATCACTTCTAAGTTACGCTCTTTCGCAAAACTCACTAAATAATCACTAATTTCCTGTTCATTACCTGACCCTCTAGGAATCTTTGAAATTTCTGCAAAATGATAAAATACAGGGTGCTTTGTTAATTGTTCTAAAGTAGAATACATTTTTCAAGCTCCTCTCAAAATAAAAAAATATTATGTAAGTCCTTTATTATTATACCATGATTCATTATTTTACCTTTCTTTAAACGTTTTAAAATTTGTTATGAACGGTTCAATTTAATCCTTCTTCATTCTATACCTTATACTCTTACAACATTGTAAGGGTGCTGTAATCAAAATCAATTTTTCTAATAAAAAAATAGTCGTATACTTTTCAAAGAAACAAATTGAAGGAGATAAAGAAAATGAAAAAGTTTTTAGCTATTCTTACACTATGTTTATTATTTACTAGTTTTACTATCGGCTGTGAGAGAGCATCACTGAATAGAATTGGTAAAGATGTATATTACATACAGATAAAAGGCGAAGGCGCTATCGAAAAAGTAGAAGGTAGAAGCTTACGGAACTACACGTTGCCCGCATATGATGAAGACGGAGTGAAAAAACAAATTACATTTAGAAGTACAAAAAAAGAAAACGACCATAAATTAAATGAAAACGCGTTTTTACGCCTTTATGTAGATCAAGAGGATAAAGATAAGAATGAAATATCATCTATTGAAGTGAAATCCTATGAGGAAATTCAGGAAGCAGATTTACCTAAAAAAGTAAAAGGAAAGTTTAATGTTAAATAAAATGAGACTTTAATCAGTGTGCTTTCTGTTCATCCCACACTGATTATTAGGCCACAAATAGCAGGATAAAAAATAAAAGAAAATGCCTATGCATTTTCTTTTATTTTTTTTACATGTATAAATTTCGAACTATTACTATTCATAAGCTTTTCTAAACGATTTATATTTTCCGTTAATGCACCTTTCACAAGAGAGAAATCTGTATTTTCTTCTTCTTTTTTTTCTTTAAAAAACGAAGATTTTTGTACATTTAATTCTGCCATCTCTTCTCCCCCTTTATAAAAAGATACAACCTTGTATTTATATTATATAGCAAATGCAGACAGAGTGTACACTTATGATTTTCTTTTTAATTCTTCTTCTAACTCTTCTACTTGTTGTAAAGTATCTCCTTTTATTAAAGAAAAATCTGTTGTATCTTCATTTTCTTCTTTAAAAAAATCATTGTCATAATCTTTTATCACTACAATCACCTCTACGTGCTAGTGTAGGAATGATTGTCCAATTTTATTCAACTTTGTCGGATTTTGTTCTGAATTTATGTATAGAAGAAAAGGACAGAAAACGATTCTGTCCTTATTTACTAAAATAACTATGATGTATTGTTAAATTATATACATTTTCAAAATCTCGATCTTGTAGATTATTCTTCTTCCCATCAATAACAATGAAAACATCACTAACTATTTTTGCTGGTATAATCCCAACGTTCTCTACTTGAACTGCTTTTTGTTCATTCAATTGCTCTATATATTCTAAAGGTATTGTAATACTAAATTGAGAGCGAATACCACGGAAATTCGTATTTAATTCATTCGCTGCTTCAAATACAACAATTTTCGCTCCAACTTTTTCCCCATATGAATCTAAAAATTCGTTTAGACTTTTTGTATATGCCTCTTCCGTTTGCCATTCCATTGTACCGAATACTGCTGGATTTACATTTTGAATAATTGTCGTGTATATTTCTCCTCTCGCTTTTGAAGCAATTAATGACCGTTTAATTGATTGGACCGTCTTTCCGATATCGCTAAATTTCGCACCCCATATTTCTGAAATGTTAGGTGTCAAAATGAATGCAATATCAACGAAAATTACCATCGCGGTGAACATTAATAAGTTTTTCCAGAGGGTTAAATCGATTCCTTTTATCATGAAATAAACTGTGACTGATGTTATGAATAATCCATACCAAGTTTTTCGAATTCGTTGTTTCTTCTCCTCATACAATTCTTCATTTTTCCAATAAAAGAAAACAAGAACTACAAAGACGATTGCTAGAATAAATAAGCCGATTCGAATGTTAGAGATCGTCAATCACATCACCCTCCATTCAAAAACTACTCACGATATCATTACATGCGCAAGCAGCTCTCTTTATGACAAAAGACGTGGACAACCTTCTAAAATTAGCTACATCGCATATACATTAGAAAGAGGCCACGTCTTTTATCATGAATCTACATTGTATATGTAGACAAGCATGCGTTTCAAATTTTCATGTTAAAAAGAAATATGTTTCGGAATTTCCCCTTCAGGTACTTCTCCGTCCATACTTAAGTAATAATGACGAATCGGACGTAAATTTTCGTTTAGTTCATAAACGAGCGGAATGCTAGTCGGAATGTTTAATGATACTACTCCATTACTTGAAAGATTATCTAAGTATTTTACTAGGGAACGAATTGTATTACCGTGTGATGAAATAATTACTTTTTCACCATTTTTTAATGACGGCGCAATTTCTGAATGCCAATAATCAAGTACTCTTTTTTCCGTATCCTCTAAACATTCAGTTAATGGGAATTCACCTTTTTTGAGTGTTTTATATCTTGGGTCAGCCGCCACATATCGAGGATCATCTTCAGTAAGAGCAGGTGGTCTCACATCAACACTTCTTCTCCATATATGAACTTGTTCTTCTCCATATTTCTTTGCAGTTTCTTCTTTATTCAATCCTTGTAGTGCTCCATAATGTCTTTCGTTTAATTTCCATGATTTATGTATAGGCACCCAAGTAAGATCCATTTCATGCAGAACAATCCATAAAGTCCGGATTGCTCGTTTTAACACAGATGTATAAGCAACATCGAAAGTATATCCGTTTTCCTTTAATATTGCCCCTGCTTCTCTTGCTTCACTTAACCCATTCTCTGATAAATCTACATCTGTCCATCCTGTAAAGCGATTTTCAAGATTCCATAAACTTTGTCCGTGACGAATAAGTACAAGTTTTATCATTATAATTCCCCTCTCGGAAATATGAATTTTTAATGTTCCAATACGTACACATATAAAGTTTTTGGCAATGTAATTTTTTTATCCATACATACTATGATTTATCCATATTTGCCAAATGCATGGATAAAATTTGTTCTTTTTCACACTATAAAAACAGATATTTTTTCTCGTTATTTTTGATTGACTGGTATTTCCCTTTTCGACATCCATGCATCAAAACCTGAACGACTATTCGCCATTTCATTCATAACTTGATGCCAATTTTCTTCACAAGCTCCACCGAACTTTGAAAAAATAGCTCCCATTTGCTGTCTTTGAACATCGCTCAGCTTTCTCTCTAAATCTGCACCCTTTTCTGTTAAAGATAGCTGTTTCACACGACGATCATGTGTAGCTTCATTACTATCAATCAGTCCCTTTTCTAACAGTTGGCGTAATGGTCCGTGAAGAGCTTGTTTACTTATTTCTAACAGCGATAGCAGCTCATTTACACTAATCCCTGGAAAACGAGCAATAAAAAACAGTATTCTATGATGTACACGCTGTATACCGTATTCTTTTATAATTTCATCTGGTTTTTCTGTGAAAGTTTTATATGCAAAGTAAAATAATGCTAATGCCTCATTCATCTGTTCTTCTTTATGTTGTGTCATCTACTTTCCCCCTACATGTAAATTATACCACAATTCAGTAATGAATATTTTAATCAAGGCACTTAACCTTTTTGAGTGTGTTTAATAGTTAATTACAATAACCTAAAACAACTAGGAGATGATTCACATGAAAATGCAATACACTGTAAGTACATATTTATTAGATCGACTACACGAATTAGGAATTGAGCATATATTTGGTGTTCCTGGTGATTATAATCTTGCCTTTTTAGATAATGTGATTGCACATAAAAATTTAGAATGGATTGGAAATTGCAATGAATTAAATGCTGCATATGCAGCAGATGGATATTCCCGTATAAAAGGCATAGCTGCTCTTATTACCACTTTTGGTGTTGGAGAATTAAGCGCAATTAACGGCATTGCTGGTTCATATGCAGAAAACGTTCCTGTTATAAAAATAACTGGTACGCCAACAACAAAGGTAATGGAAAATGGAGAACTCGTTCATCATACTTTAGGTGATGGAAAGTTCGATCACTTTTCAAATATGTATCGTGAGATCACTGTAGCACAAACAAATTTAACCCCTGAACATGCTGCTGAGGAAATTGACCGTGTACTTCGTGCATGTTGGAATGAAAAACGTCCAGTTCATATTAATTTACCGATTGATGTATATAATAAACCAATTAATAAACCTACGGAACCAATTTTAAACAAACCCATTTTAAGTAATAAAGAAGCATTGGATAAAATGCTTCTACATACCACTTCAAAAATAAATAGCGCCAAAAAACCTGTTATTTTAGCAGATTTTGAAGTGAACCGATTTCATGCTGAAGAAGATTTACAACATTTCGTAGAAAAAACGGGGTTTCCTATCGCAACGTTAAGTATGGGAAAAGGTATATTCCCAGAAAAACACCCTCAATTTATAGGGATTTATAGTGGTGATGTTAGCTCAGCCTACTTACGAAACAGAATTGATGAATCTGACTGTATCATTAGTATCGGTGTGAAATTAACTGATACTATTACCGGTGGTTTTACACAAGGTTTTACGAAAGAACAAGTTATTGAAATCCATCCCTATACTGTGAAAATTATAGATAAAAAATACGGGCCTGTTCTTATGCAAGATGTTTTACAACATTTAAGCGATTCAATCGAGCATCGTAATGAAGAAAATCTTGAAATTAAGCCATTTATCTCAGAATCGTCATCTATAACTGAAGATTTCAATCCAAAAGTACAAATGGTTACGCAAAAACGTTTTTGGCAACAAATGTATCATTTTTTAAAAGAAAACGATGTCTTAATTGCAGAACAAGGAACACCTTTCTTTGGTAGCGCCTCTATCCCTTTACCAAACAACACTACATACGTAGGGCAACCATTATGGGGATCCATCGGTTATACATTACCTGCTCTACTTGGAACACAGCTCGCTGATTTATCACGACGGAACATTTTAATTATTGGTGATGGCTCTTTTCAGTTAACTGTTCAAGAGCTATCTACTATACTACGTCACAATTTAAAACCAATTATATTTTTAATCAATAATAATGGATATACTGTTGAACGTGCGATTCACGGCCCAAATCAACCGTATAATGATATACAAATGTGGGATTATGATAAATTTCCAAACGTATTCGGATCAGAAGAAAAAAGTCTCACATTTAAAGTGAAAAATGAAACAGAGTTGGTAGAAGTCTTATCTAAAATAACTTTTAATATGGATCGACTTATCTTTATTGAAGTTGTAATGAGCCAAGGGGATCAACCTGAACTGTTAGCTAAACTTGGAAAAAGATTCGGCAAGCAAAATTCTTAATATAAAAAAGCGTGGCCTATTTATATTACGGCTTCAGTTAAGAGGGATAAAACTTGTTTTGACACTCAAAATACACACGAAAAAGGATGGCAGGTGCCATCCTTTTTGACATATATTGAACTTTCACTGTTTTTAAGAACCTTCTTTGGCTAAAGCCCCGTGTAACAAGCTAAAATTTTTAATCAACATTTAACTTTATAGCTTTTGTAGCAATAAAAGTTTTAATATGCTTATCTAATATCCTTGTTCCACCAAAATCATCCTCATAAAGACCCGTTATAACAAAGCCAGCTTCAATTT
Source organism: Bacillus sp. H1a (assembly GCF_000633475.1). Classification (NCBI taxonomy): domain Bacteria; kingdom Bacillati; phylum Bacillota; class Bacilli; order Caryophanales; family Bacillaceae; genus Bacillus; species Bacillus sp. H1a. The sequence goes on from NZ_AYMH01000064.1 coordinate 7,225, forward strand.
GACCTTGGATTTGGTCTTCTAGAGTATGTGCGTATTCAATTGTTTGATTTGAATTGATGTAATCTTGAACCCCATCCTCTGGTAAATAATCCAATGTTGATGAAGGTATTGAATGTTTAACATCAAGAATACCTTTTCGTTCTTGGTTGTCATCAAAAATCCATAGTAAAGGCATTGGTGCAACAGTCATTGACCTTTAGAAACACATTAGAGATATTTAATTGCCAATTTCAAAAAAAGATTGATATACCAACAAAAAAGCGTTCCATACCTGTTGACAGTTAGAACGCCTTTTTTAATGTTATTTTAATTTTCAACCTCTTAACCGAACCTATTAAATAAATAAGCTACACTTTTTCTATTTTATTCAGCAAGAGTTAACTGCCAAGACACATCATACTTATCATTTAACCAGCCAAACTTTTTACTAAATGGGTAGGAACCTAAAGGCATAAGAATTGCTCCATCTTGTGCTAACTTATTAAAAACCGTTTCAATTTCTTCTTCCGTTTCACAAGTTACATAAAGAGACATAGCTGGAGTGAATGTAAAATCATGCTTTACAAAACTATCAATACACATGAACTCTTGTCCATTTAACGTAAAAGTTGCATGAATTACAGTTCCCTCTTTACCAGGTCCATTTGCATCGTAACGAGAGATACTTACAATTTCTGATTGATCGAATAGCGACGTGTAAAAATTCATCGCTTCCTCAGCATTGCCCTCAAACATTAAAAACGTAGTGATTTTTTGATTTGTATTACTCATTTAGAGACATCCCCTTGTTATGTATTTATGCAAAACATACATCGGATAACAAAAACCGAACATATATTCTTATAAGTGTATTGTCTATAAAAACGATGAGTTTGTCAATTATCTACTTTTTTATTTCTTCTTAAATAATGCTGTCCAAAGAAATGATTCTCCAAACAGTTCATTCGGTTGTTCAATTTGTTTCATCTTTCTTATTTCAATTACTTCAAATTCTTTAAATATCTCTCTTAATTTTTCTTCTGAATATGTAAGTCCACCTTGTAAACTCCATCCTCTATATACGTCCCAATCAGTTATTTCTGATCCATTTCGCTCATCTAAATCACCTGCTGCAAAACATGTTAATCCGAAATAACCACCCGATTTTAATGAGTTTTTAATTAAATCCACATAATTCATTCTTCTATGCGGCGGAATGTGATGCAAACAACCCGAATCGTATACAAAATCAAATTCATTTTGAGCATCTAAATTAAAAACTGAATCACAAATAAAGTGAATTTCTATTCCTTTTTCTAATGCCCTCTCTTTCGCCCAACTAATGCCTTCTATAGACAAATCCACCGCTGTTACATCAAATCCCTCAGTCGCTAAATAAATTGCATTTCTTCCTGGACCACATCCAAGCTCCAACACTTTCCCCTTGGAAACCCATTCTTTTTGTATATACGAAACTAGGTTCTCATCTGGAACATTTTCAAAAAACGGAACATCCTTTTCTCTATCCGCATAAAATTCATTCCAAAACGGTTCTGCAGGTCTTAATAATGAATCCAACATTTTTAAAATATCTTCTTGTGTGCGTAACGTTTCATTTTTCATTAAAACCACTCCTTTTAAATATTCAGAAAATTATTATATCTAATTTTAGACTTTTATACAAAGAAAAAACTCCTAATTACAATAGGAGCTAATGATACATATTCTTTTAAATTCATACTAAAAGATTATTAAAATCCCATTTCTGTCAACCATTTTAACAGCTTCTCTTCTCGCTCTTTCAAATCATTGTTCCTATACTTACCCATTCTTATTTCGCTAACAATTTCTCCGTCCACCATAAAGAGAACTCTTTCTGTTTTAGCTGCTACCTTTACATCATGAGTAACTAGCATAATTGTAGTTCCCGTACGATTTATATTTGCTAAAATATTCATTACCTCTTCTGTCGCTTTTAAATTCAAAGCACCCGTTGGTTCGTCAGCAAAAATAATATTAGGTTTATTTATGAGCGCTCTACAAATAGATACCCTTTGTAATTGTCCTCCTGATGCTTCAGTTATATTATTAGTTGCAATTTGACTAATTCCCGTTTTCTTCATCAACTCAAGTGCACGTTTATTTATTATTTTCCTACTCTCAACTTTTGCTAAATACGCAGGCAAAACTATATTATCAAAAAGATCCAAATTTCTAAGAAGATTGCTCTGCTGAAAAATAAATCCCATTTCGCTGAGCCGTAATTTTGCTAACGATTCCTCATTCATAAATGATATTTCTTTACTAGCAACTTTCACACTTCCTGAAGTCATCCGATCCATACCACTAATATTATAAAGTAACGTCGATTTTCCAGAACCAGAAGGTCCCATGACCGATACAAACTCTCCTTCATTAATCTCTAAATCTATATTTTTAAGCACGTGGCAAAATCTATTTCCATCTATTGAATATATTTTATTTAATTGTTTTACTTCTAAATTTTTTTTCAATTTACACACCTCCTATTCTCCATTTACTTTTAAATCATTTGTTTGTTTCACAGTAAAACTACTGAAAAGTGTTGTTGCGGATACTGCTATAAACAGAATAGCTGGACATATTACATAAGAAACAACCGGATTGACTACAAACTTTATGTGAGCAGCTCCCATAAAGGAACCTAACAAACTTACTAGCATTTCTCCAAACGTAGCAGCTATAAATGTTCCTGTTACGATACCAATTAATACAATGGCAATAGAACGAGTTACATATTGCATACGAATATCTTTGTAAGAAAACCCGATGTTTTTCATAATTAAAATTTGTGAGGAGTCTTTTGCCAATAACATTTTAAAAAACATTGCAGTAATTAAAATAGATATCGTTATAGCAATCATAATTGCAACTTGAGTCACAAGTTGTAATTGTTTAATTGTCTCTCCTAAAGTTTGAGACAAATATTCATTCGTATCTGTTATTTTCGCGGAATAAAAACTTTGTTTATATTCTTCCATTTTTTCTTGCATATTCACTGTAGGCTTTATATCTATATTTACAATAAACCATAATATATTTTCCTTGTTATATGGTAAGTTTGCCTTAGCTGTTTTTCCACCATTCGTCACATCTTGATATATCCCACTTACAGTTAGCTCTTTTTCTTTTCCTTCTACCATTAGAACTAACTCATCACCTACATTCTTTTTTAATTCATTTGCGTTCATATAAGAAAGAGCAATCTCATTTTCATTTTTTGGTTCCATACCTTCAACATACTCTAGTGGAAATTTAGTAAAATCTCCAACTTCTACATTTATATTTTCATATGCCCCCTCATCGTTCACCAATTTAAATGCACTCGTCACAAATGCTGCGTATTTTTTCACATCATCATCGTTTCGTATATACGATAATACGTCTTTAAATCGTTTCTCTATATCTTCTGATTGCTGTAAATCTATTCGTATATCACTTTTTCCTGTCCCCATATAATTCACAAATTGCGGTGACTTAATTGTATACAAAAAGTTAACTGGAACAATAATCATAAACACCGCTATTATTAAAACAACACTTAATACTCGATATAACTTCAATCGCTTCACTACATCTTGTATACCAAAAAATATATTTACATTTGAAATGTTAGTTTGATAGAGCGAAAAAGATTTACTATACTTTGTTATTCCTATCCTATCTCTAGTTCTTAAAGCATCCATCGCTGTAATTCTCCTGAAATTCCGCAAAATAAGTCGGCAGAACAGTATAACAGCTACAAACATTAATAATGTAGCTATCATGGGCACGATATAATGTAAAATACCTTTATCTGTCGCACCCATATAAAGTACGATATTAGTGGTAAAGACTTTTGTAGCAAATAATGAAAGAATATATCCACATATGCAGCCGCTAGCAGAAATAACGACATATTTTGTTACATACAGTTTTTGAATATCTTTATTTTGAATCCCAATCGCTTTCATAACACCTATTTCACGATAATCTTCTTCCATAGACGTAATAATCGTAAATTTAATACATAAAATTGCGATTAGCATTAATAATGCACTTATTAACATAAGTACTGCTGCTATTATTCCATCAGTTAACGAATTGAGAGTTTTAAAGAGAGAATAAGTAATAGAGGGTCCTTTTTGAGGTAAGTTCGATGACTGGTATATATTTTCAAATTCGTTTATTTTATTTAAATCTGTTAGCTGAAATTCAATAAGATATTCACTTTCTCCAACATTTCTTTTTACTCTTTCTAAGTCTTCATCACTTATTACGAATCGCTTCGAACTAACAATTGATGGGTTCATTTGAGCATCACGAACAAATGTTGAAATTGTAAATTCCAGTTCAATATTATTTTTTACAATCCATATTTTATCTCCAATATGCAAATCATACTTTTGCATATAATAAATTGGCACACCAATTTCACCTTTTGAAACATCTATTACATTGTTATTTAAATCTAATAGAAAATCAAAAGAAGTGTTTTGTTTAACGAAACTTATATCCATTACACTATTTTGTTCTGCATGCTCTTTAGTTTTTATGAAAACATTAGATCCATTCACTAGGATTGTTTCAGCCGTTTGCTGTTCTTTTACAAATGGTGTTTTCGCTACAAAAGAATCAATTGATTTTTGATTTATTTCTCCAGCGTGCATTTGTACGAAGTGAGGTGCATTTGATTGTTTAAATAACTGATCCATTGAACTGAACAGGTTTACAACCATACTTGAAGCACTAGCCATTAAAAGAGACGATAGTATTATAAACGTAAATAAAATAACGAAAATCATTTTATTTTGAGAGAAATCCCTTTTTAACATTCGCCTAATCATATCAAACTAGTTCCCCTCATTCCGTAATATTTTCTTAGTTACAAAAGCTAATATTATCAATATGAAACTAATACATAATATAGGTAAATAAATTTTCAAACTAAACCCTTCAAACATAAAACCATATACAATTTGCCCAATTGGTGCCATACATTGAGACACTGCTGTTATGATTGCCATTACTTTCCCTAAATTTTCATTCGGTGTTTTCTTTTGTACAACGGTAATTACATAAATGGAGACGATTGTCATAATCATTGCGATAAAAATAGAACAAAGTATAAAGAGGATAAATGGTGGATAATGTCCCATACTAAGGATAAATGGTGTAACTGATAACGCCATTGGTAGAACTAATAAAGCAATAACAAACATCCAATAATACAGTGTTTTCATCTGCAGATTTTTAGCAAAGAAACCGATTGACAATGCACCTAATATTGTAGCAAAATCGATTAATCCCATCCCAATTCCGTACATCGTATCGCTACTTTGCATAGTTACTCGCAAAATAATAGGCCCACCAACAACAAATAAGGGCGTCAAAATTAAATTTAGTAACGCTGCAAGAAGCATAGATTTCAAAATAAAGGGTTGTTTTAAAACGTAAAGAAATCCTTCTTTCATATCTTTTACAATTGTCGGTACGATATGGTCTTCTTGCATTCTTTTTATAAATGGTATTTTAATAAACATTTCTAATATCGCTGATAGAAAAAATGCAAGGCCACTTATTAAGACGAGCACTTTCAAACCAATTATGCCATATAATACTCCTCCTAATACAGGTGCAACAATATTTGATAATGCTTGCACACCATTAACGATACCGTTCGCTTGTTCTAGCTTTTTTTCTGGTACTAATTGCGGAATACTTGCCATTACAACTGGGGCGTACATCGCACTAACAACCGCTAATAGAAACATAACAATTCCAATCCATATAATAGATACAGATCCATTAAATAATATAACGATAAAGCCTAATACAATTGCAGCATTTATAAAATCAAAGATGACCATTAAATTACGGCGATTAAAGCGATCTGCAATTGCCCCGCCGAGAGGTGCCAACAAAAATGGAATACTCGTTATTGCATATAATCCAGCAAATATATCGGCACGCCCTGTTATATCTAGCACATATAAAGACAAAGCAAAACGCAAGAGCGTCGATCCTAAAATTGTTATAATTTGTCCAGTCACCATTAAATGAAAATCTTTCATAGAAGATTTTGTGCTAATTGACATCATACTCACACCCTTCATTTTTTAGACCGACTGTCGGTCTATAGTAATCAAACAGAAAATTATTATTTCTGTTTGATTAAAACCTCCAACATATAATCAAAAGATCCTTCCTTCGCTCCAACTGAAGCTTCCATCATTTTAATATAAGCTTCAGCTCTTCTCAGCATTTCTTCAGGCTTCCACTGAAATAAACCATCATCAAATATTACTTGTGCTGATGAAATTAATAATTCAATCGTTTCTTGAGGATATGGGGTAGAAAATATTTTTTCGTCAATTCCTTGCTTTAACACTTCTGTTAAAACAGGAGATAAGTGTATAATTGATTGCACTAAACTTTTTTGATGCATTTCTGCATTATTTGGCTGATGAAATTGTTCAATCATTTTTTCTTTTATATCTCCTGATTTTGGCGATTGTTCCATTAAAATTTGAAATAACTTATCTAAAACTGGGATATTCGGATTAGAGGCGATTGCTTTCGCTTTAGTAACATCCGCTTTAATAATCCTCATAATGATTTCATCCATCACTTCTTCTTTCGACTTAAAATAGTAATAAAATGTCCCTTTCGCTATACCGATTTCTTTTAAAATGTCATTTACTGTTGTTTTCGTATAGCCTTTTGTAACGAATAATTTTTCAGCGGTTTCTAAAATCTCGTTTCTACGCTCTTCATACTCCTTTACGATTCTCATTCATGTTCTCCTTCTCAATAGACCGACTGTCGGTCTACTTAAATTATATGCTTAGTTAGTAAAAAGTTTCCTCTTACAGCACATATACGACACCCTACTTTATATTTCCTTTATGAATTTTAAATTTTATTTTTAATACGGTGAATGAAATTTTAAAATTTACTCATTAAAATCACCCTTGTACTTATATCGACTTCGTAATAAAAATACAAAAAAGAGCCGCAATTTTTTGCGACTCTTTTACAATAATAACTATTTAACGGCCACGTCTTTGCTGACCTTGCTTTGTACTACCTTTTTTATTACTTGGCTTATTAAATGATCGGTTATTTTCATTTCTAGAACTATTTCTTGAATCACTTCTTGAGCTATTTCTCGAATCACGTCTTGATTCACTTCTTGAACCTTCACGGCTATCTCTTTGACGATATTGACCTGATTTCTTTGGAGCCGGCTTTGGTACCGGTTTTCCATTTTCATCCACACGTTTTATCTTTGGTTGTTCGATTATTTCTCTTTGCAGTGGTGCACCAAGCGTTTTTTCAATTTCTTCTAAATATCTTTCATCTTTCGCTGCAACGAACGTAATTGCAAGACCTGATCCACCAGCACGTCCTGTTCGGCCAATGCGGTGAATATAACTTTCTACATCTTCAGGGATATCAAAGTTAAATACATGCGTTACACCATCTACATCAAGTCCACGAGCTGCTACATCAGTCGCAATTAAGTACTGAATTTTAGCTTCGCGGAAACTCTTCATAACTCTTTCACGTTTCGCTTGAGGTATATCACCATGAAGTTCAGCACAATTATAACCTAGTCCTTTTAAATTATCATAAAGCTTACTTGCTCTAACCTTTGTACGACAGAAAATAACTGCTAAAAATGGCTGATCACGATCCATAACAAAACGAAGTGCATCCGGCTTTGCACGATCTGTCGTCTCAATGACACGTTGTTCAATTGTATCTACCGTTACTTCTTCACTTTGTACTTGAATCATTTGCGGCTCATCCATATAACGTTTCGCCAATTTTTTAATATCTTTTGGCATCGTTGCTGAGAATAACATCGTTTGTTTACTACCAGGTGTCTCATCTAAAATATCTTCAATATCATATAAGAAACCGAAATAAAGCATTTGATCTGCTTCATCTAGTACAATCGTTGAAAGATTACTTAAATCAATTGTTTCACGTCGTATGTGATCTAATAATCTTCCTGGTGTCGCTACAACAATATGTGTATTACCTTTTAATTTTCTTAATTGTTGTGCTACATCTTGCCCGCCATAAATCGCTAGTACATTAATATCTTCTCTTTGAACAAGCATTTTTTTAATTTCAGCTGTAATTTGCAGTGCTAGCTCCCTTGTTGGTGCAACAATTAAAGCCTGAACATCACTAGACGCTGGATCGATTTTTTCTAAAATCGGTAACACGAATGCAAGTGTTTTACCTGTTCCAGTTTTTGCTTGACCAATTATATCTTTACCAGACAGTATTACCGGAATCGCTTTCTCTTGAATTGGTGTTGCTTCTGTAATTCCATTTTCACGTAATGTATGATTAAAAGTTTCACTAATTCCTAATTCTAAAAAGTTTTTCAAATAGACCACTTCTTTTCCTTATTTTTCACATTAGCTTTCATTGTACCATTTGTTTCGCCAAATATGAAAAATAAAAAAATTCTTATCTTCTTTTTTTATATTCATCGTGTACAAGATAGACAAATTCCTTTTGTTTTTGCTCGGATTTAATTAATTCTTCCATGTTAGCAGTAGATAAAATGTACTTCTTAATCTTTCTATTACTCCAAATTAAACTTGTATACTTCGTATCTTCATGTAGATTTCGAAACCACTCAAATTCGCTTAACTTCGCAATATGATGTTTTAATTTCATGTCATTTCTAGGATAAAATAAAATTATATCTGCTATTACATCAAAGAAAGAGCTCATATTCTCCCCCTATAACTTTTTTAAACATATAAGTTCCCATACATATATATTACAAATGTCCGGAAATATAGTTACAAGGTGATAAAAGTGAACACTAATTTAATATGGTAAGTTTCCCTCCGTGATAGCAATAATAACTTTCCGCTTTAAGATCTTTAATCTTCTTTAAAGACTGTTCCGCTTTTTCTATATCTAAACAAAAGTTCGGATTCGCAATTACTAATTCACGGTTCTCTTGAACGGCTGCGTCTCCCGTAATTACACAGTCCAAATTTGGGAAATATAATGAAATATGCCCCGAAGTATGTCCTGGCGTCGCCACTATTTGACATTCATTATTTAAAATCATTTGACTATCATATACCTTTTCATCAGCAGAAATATGTCTTACATTTTTCAACTGCTGTATAAACCATTCACCAAATTCTTTTTCTTCATTCGGCATACGTTCTAGCATTTCTTCAGCTTGAACCAACCTCTCTGATTTTATATCACCACTAATATAGTTAGATTCAATTTCACTAGCAATAATATTAATTTGAGGATATTTCACTTTGAAATCGTATAAAGACCCTATATGATCGTCATCATAATGAGTAATAATTATATTTTTTAAGTTTTTCATCTCATACCCATGCTTAACTATTGCATTTTCAATTAAAGGTAAAAAGTTTGTATAACCTGTATCTACTAAAGTTAATTCATTGTTTAATATAATTAAGCTCGGATAAATACATTGTTTTTTTCCGTTAAATTCAAATTCAATTGGCAGTTCTATTATTTTCATTTCCCTTCCCCCATACCGCTTATTAAATGCTTAATAATAATTGAATCCTCCACATATATTTTACTATACAAACTATGTAACGAAATACTGTGAGTCGATGCATACATTATATTTTTTTGAACAGGTAATTTCTCATTCTTATGGAAATATACAATAAGAAATACAATAAAATTGATTATTCCCTCACTTCTTTGTCCATCCTTTTAAAAAATCTATGTTTTATAAAAGGAGTGTTTAAATGGAGAAACAGACACTTTGGAAAAAGTTCAAAAAAAGCTCAGCGAACCTCGGTAAATCCAGCGTATATGAAAGTATTATTTTATTCTACACAATGAAAAAGAAAGAGTTACCTACCAAGGCTAAACTCATAATATTAGCTGCTTTATCCTATTACGTATTTACAATCGATTTCATTCCAGATATAGCTGCTATTATTGGGCTTGGCTTATTAGATGATGTTTTAGCAATCGCTGTAGCGCATAAATATGTTATGCGTCATGCAGATGCTGAAATTAGAGAAAAGAGTAAACTAAAAATGGAGTCATTATTTACTTCAGCACAGGCATAATAAAAAGGAGCTAAGATGTTTTCTCTTAGCTCTTCTTTCATATTGCTAATTTATTTAAAATATCATTTTACTTCATTAGCTACAAAAAAGTGCTCACAAACACTTGATATACGCTGCAAGTCTACGTTTCCACCAGATATAACCGCTACTACCTTTTTTCCTTTAATATATTTATCAACTTTCCCTGCAAGCAGAGCAGCGGTAGCTAAAGCACCTGCTCCTTCTACGACAGCTTTTCCTCGTTGTAATAAGTCTTTCATCGCTACTTCTAACTCTTCTTCAGATACTGTTACAATATCATCTACTAATTCTTTTACAACTTCAAAAGTTAAATTCCCAGGAATTTTAACTGCGCAACCATCTGCTATAGTAGGTGCATCATAATGTTCTACAATTGTCCCTTTATCATAAGAAGCCTTCATTCCATGCACATTTTCCGCTTGTACACCAATAATATTAATTGATGGATTAAAAGATTTTAATGCAACTGCAATACCAGAAATAATCCCTCCTCCGCCAATAGGAACTATTACCGTTTCAACATCCCACATATCATCAAGGATATCTAAACCAATTGTACCTTGACCAGCCATTACCTCTACATCGTCATATGGATGTAAGTATGTTTCTCCCGTTTCTCGTATAATTTCCTCACATTTTGCTTTTGCATCATCAAAAGTTTCACCATATAAAACAACTTCTGATCCATATCCTCGAGTAGCCTCAACTTTCGCTTGAGGTGCAGAAACTGGCATCACGATTTTACTCTTAATACCAAGTAAATGAGCAGATAAAGCAACCCCTTGTGCATGATTACCTGCCGAACACGCAATAACTCCTCTCTCTTTTTCTTGATTTGTCAACTGAGACATTTTATTAAATGCACCACGGAATTTAAAAGAACCCGTTAATTGCATATTCTCTAATTTCAAGTGAATTTCTCCACCCGTTTTACTAGTCAAATAAAATGATTTAACTAATGGTGTTTTACGAGCATTTCTATCCAAAATTTTTTGGGCATTTTTAATATCCTCTATATGTAATGGTAGTTTTCTAGTTATCATACTAACACCCCTTCTAATTGTTTATAATCTAATCCTAGTCTCCTTAGTTTTCGTAAGTAATAACTCCTTTATATACAACCAACTATGTTATGAAAACATTCATTATATATGCACGCCCTTTTTTAATACCCACATCTGCAAACAATTCAACATCCTCTTCATATCACGTTCTTTATAGTGATTAAGGCATGCTATTTGAATCCAGTTATTCTTTTGTAAATATGCTGATTCATAATGAATAATATACCCTTGCAATGCTAATGCATCGCCTACAGCTTTAGAAGACTGCCCTTCGTTTAATTGAACAGTAAGAATAATTGACGCTGCATGTTCATTAGGGGAAACAAGCTTTAAACCCATACTAGTAATAGCTTGTTCAATAAAAGCATATGTTTCTTTTATTTTTACAAATGCCTTTTCATCTTCAAATCTCTTCAATGCTTCTTGTAATGCATAAATTAAATTCGATGAATGGGAGTACGGAATACTATCATTCCCATCATACATACCAATATCCATATACACAGGTATTGCTTCATTTATTTTTACAATATGGTTATGAAAAACGAAAGATACTCCTGTATATGATTTAATTGCTTTTCCGCTAACACCACTTGCAAAATATACATCCTTCAAATCTATTGGTATTGCTCCAATTGAGCTTATACAATCTACACAAAGTTTCGTTTGATACTTTTTACAAAGAGCATTTAGCTCTTCTAAATTATTTAACATTCCAGTTGATGTTTCATGGTGAACAAACCAGAGCCATTCATAATTTCCGGTTGCCATTATTTTTTCCAATTCAGTATAAATAAACGGCTCTCCCATTTCTTTTTTATACGTATCAAAATTTAAATGTACACGTTTTGCCTGGCCAATTAATCTATTACCAAACTCCCCATTTGCTAAAATAATCCCTTTACCTTTTAAAGAACATAACTGTAAAGCAATGGCATCATTCGCTAACGTCCCTGTTCCTAACATGAGTTGTACATGTTTTGCTTTCGTCATTTGAAGTAATCGTTTTTTTACATTTCCCATCGTTACTTGAAACGATTTAGAACGATGAGAAATAGGCTTAGCAGCAAATGCCTTTTGAACATTCTCTTCAATATCTACCGGACCAGGTAAAAACGTATATTCTTTCTTCATAATCCCTCCAACACTCGACTCTTCAAACATAGCAGGTGTAACATACATTGGCTGGAAAGCTGCTGCTTCTGTTCCAACTAATGTATGGAAAGGTTTGAATCCCATTTGCTTATATAATGCAAGTTCACGTGTTGTTGCTGAAATGAGTGCTAATTCATATCCATTTAGAAGCAAATAACGATGTAAAAAGCGAATTAAGCCTAACAGCGCTCTTCCATTTCGATATTCACGTTCTACTGAGAGTAAACGAATTTCATATACTTTTTCTCCATGCTCTTGCAAATAAAAATCTAAATTTGAAATTTTATAATCTAACGAAAATGGTCGTTTTCCCCGCACCGCGACCATACCTACTAACTTATTCCCATCTAAACAAATTAAATATGTATTTTCTTCATGAAATCAATCTATACGAAAACGTTCTTTTGTTTCTTCATGTTGCGGAATCTCTTCTACAAATGTTTTATAATTCAATTTATGTATACTTTCAAATTCCCAAGCTTGATCAGCAACCTTATAAATTAACCCCATGTCCTATCTCCTTTATCTCTATTTATCCCTCACTATCTAAATCATAAAAATCATAAGTGGAGATTCCCCCACTTATTAAAGGTTCACTTTATTCTCGATTTACATATAAAATAAGTACAATAATAAGTGCACTTAAAATAGTCGTAACAATAGAGTAAGAATAAAAAATCATGCAAAGTGGTAAACAAGCGATTGTAATTAACCCCGGCTTCGTAAATCCTTTGAATATTAAATAAAATATAATAAAAATACCCAAGAGGATAAGCGCTATCAAATAATCAAATGCGATTAATCCTCCAATAAATGTTGAAATGCCTTTTCCACCCTTGCCTTTAAACAAAATTGGGTAAATATGTCCGATTATAACGGCCAATAATGTTAACATTATGAATGTAGAATCTTCAAAAAGATATTTTGCAATATAAACTACTATTGCACCTTTGATTGCATCACCTAAAAATGTAGCGACGAAATACCACTTGCCATATACTCGCCCCATATTTCTTGCGCCCGGATTTCCACTTCCTTCTTCACGAATATCAACGTTATGTCTCCATTTTGTTAATATATAAGCGGTCAATATGTTTCCAAATAAATAAGAAGCCACTATATACAAAAACTGCATGCTATTAATCATGTAATCATTCACTTTCTTTATGGGAATACATATATAGTATTCAATTACTACGTATATTGTACTTTTCTTACTCTACATCCCTTTATATATTTTAACATCACATTTTTACAAATCATACAAAAATTCTCATTTAACCATTTACAACGCAAAATATTTATCCTTCAATAAATAGTATGTTCCTTTCGCTGCCATTTCTGATTGTGATACAAATGTAACTTCTCCAATACTTTCCTCACAGCACTTCTTAAATGTAGCATATACTTCAGGAACTAAACGTAATATGCTACCACTTACTGCAATTGAAGCAGGTAAATCAAATTGCATCTTATTATAAGCATCTACCGTAATTCTCGCTAATTCTTTACCAGCTTGCATTATAATTTCATGTGCGTTATCATTCCCATTTCTCGCTTCCTCAATAATTAATGGTGTGATTGCTGCAACCTTATCTTTTGAAGAAGTATATACTAGACTTTTTATATGCGATGGTGTTAAAAGTTGAAACTGATTTTGAATGTTCAAGCTTAATGAACAAAGTCTAACTCCTTGATCAAATTGTAATGCCATTTTCTTTAAAGCTTGTAATGCAATCCAATATCCACTTCCCTCATCTCCTAAAATATGTCCCCATCCACCGCTATATTCGTACACTTCGCCTTTCTTTCCTATACAAATTGCACCTGTACCACCTATAGTTAAAATTCCATCCTTACCTTTTAAGGCAGCTGCATGTGCAATCATTGCATCATTAAAAACTTCAACTTTTATTCCATACTTCTTTATTAATCGTAATGTTAATTCATTTGCATTTACTCCACTTATACCCGCTAATCCTAAGCAAATACAAACGCAGTGTCCATTCACTACATTTTTCTGGCATTGATCAATCGCCTCCAAAATATGCAGAAATGCTTCTTCATAATCTATTAATATATTTCCAAACCCACCCGTACCTCTTGCAAGCTCGTTTCCGTCTCGATCAAAAGCAATTGATTCGGTCTTCGTTCCCCCACCGTCTACTCCAATCATGTACCTCATTTTCTCGCCTCATTTTCCTCTTCGTATTGGAGGGAATGTTATATTCCCTAAAATCACAGATTCCTTAGCACCTGTTGCGCTCGATACAATACTCGAATTACGATGATACGTTTCGTTTGCTAAAAAACAATCATATAAGTAAACAACGTACATCCTACTGAAAACAATATAAATCTAAAAAACAACTGAGCTTTCGATACAAATGTTCCATCAATGAAAGAAACAACTATCGTAAGCAAAACACTTGTCGCAATGCTTGTAATCAACCATATACTATGCATTTGTGATAGATTTAGCATTTTTAATAAAGGTACAAAAATTAAATTCGAACAAATCACCCCAAATAGTAGTAAAAATACTCCTTTATAACTAAATTTTATATACATTCCTTTTCACCTTCTCTCAATTCTATATGAAAGAAGTGATAGACAAATTGTCTATCACTAATAATTTACTGTATATGCGTTATGCATTCACAGATTCTTCATCACCATTCTTCTCAATTTCAAGCATGTTTTTGTCATACATTTTAAAGAATGGAAGATAAATAAGAAATGAAATTGTTATGTTTATAAATACGAGTACAATCGCTCGCCAATCCCCACCTGTTGCTAAATACGCACCAATTGGAGCGGGTAATGTCCACGGAGGCATTATATGTGTCGGTGTAACAAATCCCATCGCAGTTGCTGAGTATGCAACAGTTGCTGTTACTAGTGGTGTAATGATAAATGGGATAATTAAAATGGGATTTAGTACAATCGGCAATCCGAAAATAACAGGTTCATTAATATTAAAAATACCAGGTACAATACAAGTTCTTGATAATGCTTTCGAATATTTTGATCGACCAAATACAATCATAGCTAATACAAGCCCTAACGTTGCACCAGAACCACCAATCCATATAAACCATTGATATAATGGTTCTGGTGCAATGAATGGCAACTGATCTGCCCCGCTAGCAACTGCTTCACCATTTTTTCCTAAGTATACTTCCCATAATGGACGGGCAACAGTGCCAACAACCGACACACCATGTATACCGAACGACCAAAAAAATGTAATTAAAAATACTGGAATGATCACACCGAAGTAACTATCACCAGCTTTTACTAACGGTGCCGCTAATTTATCAACAACATGATGTAAATCAATACTAAAAACGACAGTAACTAGACTCATAATAATAATAACGAACGCAGCAGGTATAAGTGCTTCAAAAGAACGTGATACAGACGGCGGTACTTGTTCTGGCATTTTAATCATTACATTTCTCTTCTTACAAAACCTTAAAATCTCAACGGATAAAATTGAGACGATCATCGTAACGAATAATCCATGTCCTCCGAGATTTGTCATCGGAAGCATAAATCCTTTTTTATCGATTAATTCAGGCGTCAATGTTAAAAGTAATGAACATACTGCAAGCTGTGCTCCTGATAAGGCATCTAACTTATAACTTTTCGCTAAATTGTATCCTATACCAAATGCTATATATAATGACATAATAAACATAGTTAGACGATATGGTATTAAAATGCTCGCCTGATGTTTCGCTGCCCAAAGCGAAATGAAACTATCTTTCGGAAGTGGCGGAAATGCTACAATTAAAAAGAAGCTCCCTACGATAATAAATGGTAATGCCGAAATTACCCCATCACGAATTGCCTGTAAATGCCTTTGCTCGGACAGCCTTGCCATTGGTCCAGATAAGTTATCCTCAAGAAACGAGACAAACTTATTCATAACACTACCTCCTAACGAATTAATTCATTTACAGCTTTTAATAACGTCGGTCCACCTAGTGGGGTATATGCTTGGGGCGGAATAATACCACACGGAACAGATACCAGTTCTGCAAGCTTTTTTACAAAATCAAAGCGGTGGCGTACTTGAGGAGCAACCATTACAACATCCCAACCATTCTTGACTTCTTCCTCAACCTCATTTGTTCCAATCGCATGCACTTCCATATCGACACCTTTTTTCTCCGCTTCTTTTTTTAAAGCGTTTACAACAATTGCGCTGGACATTCCTCCAGAACACACAAATAACACTTTCATTTTAATATCCTCCTATACTTGTAATTTCATTTCCATCTTGTTCAAAAATTGTGTAACAATCAGTGAAAGGAAGTTTCACGTTACTAACAAGCATATGAAGGATATATACAGTTTAGTTATATTGAAAGAAAATTTCAGCAAAAATACTATTTCTATTAATTTGAAGTTTCAATATGAAACTTTCTCAATTGTAGCTCTCCTATTTCATCATGTTATAGTATTTTAGGTAATAGAATAAAAAAGGCAGCATTTAAATGTAAATGCGCTTGTAAAAGGATTAAATATGGCTATTAAACAAAAAAATCATATATACAGTTTCACATAAGTCCATCTAGTGTATGGAGAAATATTGTTGATGATCCCAACAACGCTAACACAACCGCTGGACAAAGAAGCTATTATGATATATACGTTAATACACGTGAGTGGATACAAAAGGGTATAATGATTATAAATCCCTTATTAAAAAAACCGCCTTAAAGCCGAATTACTTAGCTTTTAGGGCGGTCTCTTCTATTTATTCTTAAATTTCTCAGTCGCTGCTCTCATTTTCACATTCAAATCATGATCAATGGAGTCGCGAATATCACGTTCTACTGCTTCCATTTCTTTTTGGAAATTTTGCAAGTAAATTTTTAATTCTTCTTCTTTTTCAGGACGTTGTGATGGTGGTAGTTGTACCACTAATGATAACATCGCTGTTAAGTCTTTCATTAAAAACGTTTCAAGTTTATGTTGTTGTTCAAACATACGTTGTTCTTGATAGTATGGAAGTGCATTCAATACTGAAATTGTAATGTCATCAACCGTTCTTTGTAATGAAGGATTAATCGATCGTTTGTACGCTTGAATTGTATTTAATGCATCAGGGTATCGATCATAAAAATACAATTTATAAAACGATAGGTCTGTCGGTTTAACAGTTTGCTGTGTTTCTTGTCTCAAGAAATTTTTCACTTTCATCGTTGCGATATCGATATCTTCATTTGTAAGCTTTTTCGTTGTTTTTGCCATCACATGTACTTTTTTCTGCTTCTCTTTCGGTAACATTGAGAATACTTGCTCTCTCGTACGTTGGCCTGATGTACAGAAAAGTGTATTTAATGTATTTTGTTCTTTTGTCCCTTCAGTCCGAATCCAGCGATAAAAGAGTGGGTGCTGCGTAAATTCTTGTAAAAACGGTGTTGATTTATTCGATAACTTCTCAATAGAATCTTGCGCTCTCTTATATGGTTTCGTCCATGAAAAATAAAGTTTACGTCCGAAGTATACAACTAAAACAACGACAGAAAATGCTATTAATAGTAATGAACCTAATAGTAATAATACTCCTTGAATGAAACTCATTTTTTCACCTCCTCTAATGATCTGTTATTTCTTTGGATGTTGTATGAGTTTCTGCTTCATCTCATCATTAAATGTGTCAAGTTCAATTACAAATTTCTTACTAGACTCGATAATACGTTCTGACGATTTCTCAGATGCTTCAATAGCAGCGAATACATTTTGGAATGATTCACGTAATTTATCCATGCTAATGGCAGGATTTTCCAGAAGTTTTGTTGTTTCTTCTGTATTTTGTTTCAATGCTTGAGAATTGCTTAGTACCATTGATTCGATTGCTTCATTTGTCGCATTAACTGCATCGATTGTTTTACGTTGATTTGTTAATGCAAGCTGTATTGCAGCTGAAACAGTTACTACATTTTGTGTCATCGTAATCGCATTACGAATTGCCTCTGTTAACTTTTCATTATTTTTCTTAATAATATCTACAGATGCGATAGATTGTAATAACACACTTTTCGCTTGTTGCATATTACGTGTACGTACAAGTATCTTTTCTAATGCATCGTTTATTAGTGGAATATCCTTTTGACGCTCTGGATTTTGTTTCTCAGCCTCAAGCATTCCAGCAAGTTTTCTACCTAAGTATACTTGTTTATCAAGAGCGTGAATTTTATCATGTGATTGTTCTTTTAACATTTCAAGACCAACAGTATCCTCTTGCAAGTTATCACGGCCAATTAGAAGTGATCTAATAATCTCCTCGATTTGCTTATCTATAGATTGATATTTATGCACGTAATTTTCAAGTGGATTTTTCTTGAACACTTTAAACATAAGTTTCTTCATACCAGTTGCCTTTAATGTGTTCGGATCAAGTTCAGATACCACTTTTCGCAATTCTAACAATGTATTTGGAATTTCTTCATTCTTTCCATTCATCATCGCTGTTACAGGACGTTTTAATGCCGATAGCGTTTGTCCTGCCGCTTGTTGCTCTTTATCACCCAAGTCTCCAAGCTGGGACAATACTTTTGATAAATCTGTATTTTGCTCGCTATTTAACTTTTGTACATAAAGATCCGCTTCTTTATTCAATTCTTCAAGTTCTGCATCTTTTATTACTGTATCAACCACTACTTCTACATTATTATCTTTTACAATCGATACAGGTTCCTTTTTCTCGAGTTCAGTCAACAAAATCGCTCCTTTATTTATATGTGCGAATTTATGTGCACTATATTTCGTCTAATATATCGTATTTCATATACATTTTTCTTGTTTGAAATCGATTTTTCAAGAAATACCTGCTTATGCAGTCATTCCCTGTTTCTTAGTATAAGTATACCTGTTCTCAACATTATTCTCCTCAGACTTAAGACCTAGAGAGCAACATGCTAAAGGCCGATTCTTCATGGATTACCTTTATTAATTCCATTTATCAACTTCCTTAAAATCATACAGTACTCTATTTTTTGACATATGTTATCTTTCAATGTGATAATAATATTAAGCTCACTTCTAATTATTCTTTCGCGCAACAAATGCTCCCTTTTGAAAAGCTAATAACACCGTTTCAAACGTATCATCTTCTTCAATCATCTTTATAAATTCTGCTAGTTCCTCCGCATGAGAAGTTGCATTATCAATAACAAGAAAACCTTTTGGTTCTAACATACGTTTTATATGTTCCCACCACCACATGTATTGCGTGCGCTCTGAATCTAGGAAAATAAAATCAAATGAACGATCTACTTGAGAATCTAAAAATGCCCCAGCCTCTTGATTATGAATATCGATTCGCTGTGTAAGATTTGCCTTTTCAAAATTTTCAAGTGCCTCTCCAACCCGTTCTGAAGAAAGTTCTACAGTTGTAACATTTCCATTTGCTTCATCTACCGCATTTGCTAGCCACAATGTAGAATAACCATTTGAAGTTCCAATTTCTAAAATGTTTTTTGCATTGCACCCCTTTACTAAAACTGATAAAAACTGTCCCATTTCTCGAGAAATATTTCGTAATTTTTCTTCTCGTTTTTCTTTATGTCGATCATGCTCTTCTCCATAT
Source organism: Bacillus sp. H1a (assembly GCF_000633475.1). Taxonomy (NCBI): domain Bacteria; kingdom Bacillati; phylum Bacillota; class Bacilli; order Caryophanales; family Bacillaceae; genus Bacillus; species Bacillus sp. H1a. The sequence goes on from NZ_AYMH01000064.1 coordinate 27,183, forward strand.
TGTTCAAGTTGCAATAATAATGAATCTAGAGTATTCATTTTCTCCATCGCCTTTCCAAGCAATATGATGAAAAAGTTCATGATGCACGTCTACTTTTCATTATATGCGAAATGTAAACCTTTTTCCTGTTATATGACAAATAATTAAATTTTTTATAGCATATTGTTTCGTTTTTTGGTAAAGTTAATTTCTACGTGTAATTATTTCGTTACATTATTTTACAATCAAATTGCAATTATAAAATAATCTATACCCCATTTAAATGAATCGGTATTTCTAATTCAACTAAGCGCCCTTTTCGGACGCATTTTCTTTTGTTTATATATTTCTGTGAGAAAGGATGCTTACACATGAACGTGATTAACTTAGATGCTGCTAGAAGACGTAAACAGCATAAAAAACTAATGATAACTATACCGATTATTAAACGCATTTATGAAGAAGACGGGGAAATTAAATTTGAGGTAGCTGGCGAAAAAGATGTACCTCTTGAAATGTTAGAGAAATAAAGTAAAGCTTTGTCTACCTAGCCTTTTTACTTTCACCAAGTTTTGAGGCTGGAGTCATTTTTCTCACAAATAATGCAGTGAATGAATAAAGACGCGCTTCAACTGAAGTACGTCTTTATTTATTTTTATTTAAATGCATAAGTTTTTCTGGATTAACCATCATATAAATGTTTGAAATTTTCCCATCATGAAATGCAAATGAAAGCACATAAGTCACCTTATTATTTATTTTTACAATGACACCCGGTGCACCATTTACCATTTTGAAATCAACAGCATACTCACCTGGTAACCTTTTTGCAATTCCAAAGAACAAACGTATAATTCTATCTGCAGAATAAATCGGATTTATAGCAGTAGTAACTTTCCCGCCACCATCTGCTTTGAATATCGCATCTGTTTTTAAAACTTCTAACATCCCTTGTGCATCTCCTCGTTGTAATGATTCTACAAATTTTTCAACATAAGTGGCCATTAGTTTCGTACTTAATTTCTGATGCTTCGGTTTATCCAAAATACTCTTTCGTGCACGCTGAAATATCTTCCGGCAATTCGCACTACTCTTACCAACTATTAAGGCTATTTCTTCATAATCATAACCAAAAACTTCTCTTAATATGAATACAACCCTTTCTACTTCAGATAACTGTTGTAAAAGTAAAAGATATGCTGTAGAAAGAGATTCCTTCATTACGAATGACTCAAACGGGTTATCATTTTCTTCCACAAGCGGCTCAGGTAACCACATTCCAATATATACGTTCCGCTTATGTGCCGCGGAACGTAATTTATCAATTGAACGATTAGTTACCATTTTACATAAATAAGCTTTTATATTTTCAACAGACTGACTATCATCCATGTTATTTAATGAAATGAATACGTCATGGACTATATCTTCAGCGTCCATAACACTCCCTAGTATTCGATAAGCTAAAGAAAATAATAAAGGTTTATGCGCTTCATATAATTGCTCCGTTTCCATGTTGAATAGCCTCTCTTTCTAATTGCTTTAAAATGTGTAATGCCGCTCGTTTCCCGCTTGCTACTGCTGCATCAGCTAATACTTCATTGTGCCCAGCCCAATCTCCTGCTACGTATACGCCTGGCATTTCAGGAATTGCAGGCCCCGGATTTTCTCCTCGGCCAATATGCGGAAAATCATGAACAACAGTTATTTTAGGTAAATATTGCTTAACAACAACTTCTCGTTTCCAATTAGGATGTAATAGCTCCATCGTTTTTTCTAACTGTTCTTTATCATTATTAATACTATTTATTACTTCCATAGGATTATGATACTTAATCAAACTTACAACTATCGATCCATCTTCACTTAACTTAGCTGATCTCGATTGGTTCGTAAAAAATACAGGTTGATCTAACCCTAATGCAAATTGATGGGTAGGATTAGGTAATCGTTTCAAACCCATATCTAATGCAGCTGCTGTCACTTGTAACGATTGTTCACCCCATACGTGCAAACTAGTTTTTTCTGCACCTTTTATTATTTTACAAGCTTCTTTCACTGGAATCGTCACGATAACAGCATCAGTTTCGAATATATCATCGTCTAAACAGCGTATTTTTTGTATATCTTCACAATGTTCTATTTCCAAAACATGCTTACTTTCCTGAAATTTAACACCAGCATTTATAGCTATATCTTTTAATTTTGTTATAATTGTCTCCCAACCACCATCTACATAAAAAACTCCTTCTTTCATCGAACGTTGTATTTGTTTTAATACAGACGATGCTAATTGGATGGTAGGAGCAAATGTGTATGTCGTTGTTCGGCATAACGCATAAAATATATTTCGTACCATAGGATCCTGTATTTCTTTTTCTGCCCATACAGAAAGACTCATTTTTGGAATCACACTTATATCCAATTTCCCTAAATGAATCATAAGACGAGAAAATTGTATTTTAGCTGACCATGAAAGTAATGGCGTTGATAAAATGGTACGGAAATCAGTTGGGATTGTATATACCTCATCTTTCCATATTCCGTGTGCTTTCGTGGACGGTATTCCTCCCGAAAGATTCATACCAAGCTCGTTAAATGTTAAGAACGCTTCTCCTCCGCGGTATAAAGCATGTGCTCCAAGATTCATATAGATGCCATTTTTATTTATTGTCATCGCTCTGCCACCAAAACGGCTAGATTTTTCTAATACAACAACTTTTCTTCCTTTTTTCGCTAAATATATAGATGCCGTTAACCCAGCAAGCCCCCCACCAACAATTGCTATATCAAATTTATTCATAAAAAATCCCTCCTTTTCGTTCTACTTACAAGACGAACGATGATGGAAGGATGTGACATAAAAATGCATTTTTATATTATCCACTTTATTTATTATCCGATTATATTGTTTTCGAAATAACTTAATAGTAAACAAAGTATCTTCTTTTACTTTTAAAGCATTACATTCTTTTATAATTTCATTGCCATTTTCAAAGGTCTTTATCATATTATATAGAATTATTATTAGAAATAACTTTAAGGGATGGATTTATATGAATGAGGTTTTATTACAAAAGGCAAATTATCTACAACCTGAAGAATTAAGGCTAATGAAAAAAGCTATACAGTTTGCCAAGCAAGCACATGATGGACAATACCGTCAAACAGGAGAACCATATATTATTCACCCTTTTGCTATTACAGAAATTTTATTACATTATAAAGCTGATGCTACAACTTTGATTGCTGCATTATTACATGATGTCGTAGAAGACACCAATCATTCTTTAGAAGAAGTGGAGTCGCATTTTGGTACGACCATTCGATATATTGTAGATGGGTTAACCAAAGTAAATAAACAACAAAATCCAGAGAAAGCATTATACGAAGCAACTAATTTTAAAAAGTTATTACTAGCTTCTCAACAAGACATACGTGTTAGCATTATTAAAGTTATAGATCGTCTTCATAACATAAAAACTTTGGGTGTAAAAAAACCAGCGAAACAAGTAGCTTATGCAAATGAAACATTAACATTATTTGCACCACTTGCAAAGCGATTAGGTTTATACGATATCCAGCATGAATTGGAAAATCTAGCTTTCAAACATCTCCATAAAGAGCGATATGAAAACATGCGAAACTTTTTAAATGGCTACGTAAAACAAATTCAACAAAATATAGTCGAATTAAATAGAGGTATTAATAACTTTTATGATACTAACCTTTCATTTGAATTACATTATAATTTCACCCCCATTTATTCTGCTTACTCGCAACTTCAAGAGGCACAAGACATATCGAAAGTTTCTCAAATATATATCACAACTTCAAGTGTGCTTGATTGCTATAAAATCCTTGGAATGATTCATCAATTATATAAGCCTAATATAAAATCCTTCGAAGATAATATAGCGCTTGAAAATAACCATTTCAACTCTAATTTAAAAACTAAAATTACTATTAATGATGTTGAACAAGTAATTATTATTCAAACACGATTGGCAAAGAGGATAAATAATAGTGGCGTTTTTTATTTATTAAATAATTTCGATAATGATATCAAAAAGATTTCATATAGCATACTTGATGATACAATTTTTAATAACCATTTATTAACGAAAGATCCTTTCATCTTTCATGACCTAGTCTCATATGAGCTATTTGAAAATACTATTACTACTTATACCACTAACTTAAGGCCCATTTATTTGCCTGAAGGTTCTACAATTATTGATTTTACATTTGCTGCTTTTCCTGAAAAAGCACATTATATGTACAGTACTAAATTAAACGGTAATCCCGTTTCAATTAATACGGAATTATCTCATTTAGATGTAGTTGAAAGCTATTTCAATACAAATCAAAACGTATCAATAGACTGGCTAAATTATGTTCATACAGCTAAAGCTCAATTAATGATTGAACAGAAATTATCGTAAAGAAAAAAGCAATGCCCTCTAATAAAGGAAGCGTTGCTTTTTTTATGGCTGTTTTTAATTTTGCACTTCAAATCCGAAACCGTTATAGTAAAATTGCTAGTTTTTTATCCTACTAATCTAAAAATGCAGTAAAAGCAATAATAACTAATAAAACACCACTAATAAGCGTCCCAAACTGTCCAATCGTGAACTTTCCAATTCTTACATTTGCTACTTTTTCTCCTAGTACTACGCCTGCCCACACAGTTATAAAGCTAGCTATTGATGCAGCTAAACAAATTGCAATAGGTGATAATCCTAATAAACCAGCACCTAATCCATTTGTAAGAGCATTTGCTGAAAGAGCGACACCAAGGAAAAGAGATTCAACAAACCCAATACTTCCAGACTTATCAATATCTGCCTTCGTTGGATCTTTCATAATTGTTTTCAGACTTCCGGAGACACCATCTTTATTTGAAGTTTCTCCCTCTACTTCTCTTATAGATGCCACTTCTTTATTTTGTCTTGGCATGGCGAGTAACATAATACGAATACCAATAATCACTAACAGTAATGAACCAACGATCACCGGAAATATTCCTGGCAATACTTTAGATAGCCAGACACCAAAATAAATTCCTGCTGCACTAAAAAGAAAGCAAATGACAGAAATAATAAAGTTTGAGAAGGCATTTATTCGAATACCACGTATTCCATATGAAATACCTACACCAAAATTATCAATGCTTGAAGATATCGTAAGTGCTAGTATCATCATCCATGCCATTATAATCAACCTCATTTCACAATTGATATATATTTCTCTTGAAGCTTGGCTTTTAACAGCATTTCAAATCACCTAGTTTTATTCTCAGTATTAATACAACTCTTCACTTCCTTTTCAATATTTTCTTGTTCGCTCTTAATTCCTTTACTTCATATAAGATTTTTTATTTAGCACCGTATTTAATTAGATAACTAGCGTATTTGGAATATTTTTTTGCACAAGAGAAATTCTTTTTAGATAAAGCAACTAAAACCATATTATGTGAATATAAAATGAAGTATGTTAACATTATTTTTGTTTTTTGCTAATTTGTTGATTATTTATTGCAAATTAATCTAATGTTTGATTTTATTTGTTGGATAAATTATTGAAGATTCATTGTGATAACTACAAATGCACACTCCAAAAACTAGACTCATATCCTAATTTTGTACAATGACTTTCAAATAGAAAGGCAGGTAATACAATTGACTTCTAATGTCGACTACACTTCCCCATCAACCAATTTCACTCATGATTTAAGTAAAAGTAATTTTTTTTAAAAAGATGCTCAAAATTATATAAACGTACTTAGCATTAAACAGTTAAATACATTAGCAAACACTTCTTTGTTAGATATTTATTTAAGTACAGGTAATGTTGTAGAACCACACATTCATCAAAATGCAGCTGAACTCGTGTATTGTATTTTAGGGTCCGCTGTCGTTTCGTTACTTAATCCGTTTACGAATCAAATTTTAAACTTATCTATAAAGCCAGGGCAAGTTGCAAATGTCCCGCAAGCTTGGTGGCATTATGAGATCGCAACAACTGATAACACACATTTATTAGCTATTTTTGATGCCCCTACCCCTGAAGTTATTTTTGGATCTGATATTTTAAGATTAACCCCAGCTAATATGATGGCTCATACTTATTGTCTCGATGAACAGCAATGGAAGCAAGCAATATCGCCTATTCAATCCACTACAGTAATTGGACCTCCCGCAAACTGTAATCAAAACCGAGGTATGATAAACCAATCAACCCCCTCTACTCAACAACAAAATTTATATTACCAAGATTCATATTATTTTCCCCTTTACTGGGGATATTAATTTATACATTTTCAAAAAACACCATTTATCTCCTCGGAAAATACCTAGGAGATTTTTATTGTATATCTTCTTTTCTTATTCTTTATCGTAACAATTAATAGAGTACATACATATAATATTTATATATTATATTGGAGGTGAAAGTGCTATGAGTAATTATAACTATCGAAAAAACAACTCTCATAATAAAACTAGTAGCTCTTCAGCATCCTCTCAAACTTCGAATTCTCAATCTTCCAATTCCCAATCGCAAAGTGATTTAGCTCAACAAGGCTATGTAAAGAAAAAAGGATGTAATTGTAATAAAAACAAATAGTATATAGCTTATACAAACCGACTTTATCGCATCCCTTAAATGAAAGACTTTCCTGATAAATAGTATAATTTTTCAAAAGATGAATTCTGTAGGGAACAGGATTCATCTTTTTTATTATAATGATAAATAAATTCAAGTGTATTGTAAAAATCCAAATTTTAATTTTTCTTCTATATCCAATAATTTCTCAATTTCATTATCCACATTAATTATTAAAAAAATTAATAATATACTTTCCTACCAACAAAAGATTCCCTTATAACAATAGTAGAAACTATCTATACTAAATATTCCGTATAAACATTATCAATTTACTCCATCCCTTACCGATGTTACATTAAATGTGAAGACAGTTTCTCTTTTACTAATCATCTCTCAATTTGTATTCGAGAAACATTCTCCGATCCTATACGCGAGAGCAATACTTTGTTGACACTCAAACGAGTGTCTTTTTTTTATAATTTGTCACAAAATAAAAACCATCCTATATAGATGGTTTTATACTTACGAATCTCATTATAATTTTTATGTAAATACCATTTTATGAAACTGGATAATATATTGTCATACTCAACCGCGTTAGAATGTCTCCTGAATTATAATAACTATGTTGTCTATCCGCTTTAAACCTAATTGAATCTCCACTATTTAATTTATATTGGCAATCATTTACTTCAATTGTCAATTCACCATCAAACACCGTTATAAATTCTTCAGTTCCTTCTTTATGCGCTTCAGAACTTAACTTTCCTTCAGTGTCAATTTCAACAGTATAGATTTCAAAATGTCTATCATCTTGAAAAGGAAATGATGGATAAACTTTATATCTCCCATTGCCTTCAAATAATACTTGAACATCATTTCGTAAAACAACTTTCGTATCTGGCTGTGGGTTATTGATTAAAGAAGTAAAAGAAACTTTCAGTCCATTAGCAATTTTCCAAATCGTTGTAAGTGTCGGACTAGATTCTCCCCTTTCAATTTGTCCGATCATCGTTTTACTTACACCACTTAATTGTGAAACTTTTTCTAAACTCAGCTTTTCTTTCTCTCGAATAGCTTTTAAATTTTTTGCAAGGATAAGTTGAATTTCCTCCATAAAAAACACCCCTATATCATATACAATATAACGTCCGTTATGTATAATAAAAAGCACACGTTATATTGTTCTTTTCGGTCATTATAACATACAAATTACAGGGAGGTTTTGAAATGTCTATATTTTCTTTTTTAATATTCGTCTTTATTAGCAGCTTCACACCAGGCCCTAACAATTTTTTAGCTATGACATACGCCAACCAACATAGGTTAAAAAGAAGCATTAAATTTTGTTTAGGAGTGGCTTTCGGTTTTTTCATCATCACTTCTTTATGTAGTTTCTTTAATATCGTACTTATAAACATTTTGCCAATAATTGAATTCCCTTTAAAATTTTTAGGTGTAGCTTATATGCTGTATTTAGCTTTTAAAATACTCACTAGTAAAAGCAACATAGATACAAAGAAAAAAAGTTATAAAAGTTTATTTTTAGTAGGAATTGCACTTCAATTCGTTAACCCAAAAGGAATTTTATTCGGACTGACTGTAGTATCAACTTTTATTCTCCCTTACTACAATTCATATTCTAGTTACCTTCTTTTTTCATTATTTTTAGGTGTAGTCGGTTTAATGAGTACGTTTAGTTGGTGCCTATTCGGTTCGCTATTCCAAAAACTTTTATTAAAACATAACCAATTATTTAACATCATTATGGCAATTTTATTAGTTTTAAGTGCTATTTCAATTATTATCAACTAGGTCCATAGCTATGCTAATTTTTAACTGTAGATCCTCTCACCTATCCTTTTTACTTTTGAAGTCGTAAGGTGGGCGCCTTCTAGCAACAAAATCCGCACCATATCATACTAAATAAGAAGAGTTTTATATAAGGAGGAGGTTTTCATTAAGGCTACTTTGATTTCTCATTTTTATAATGAAGAATATTTATTTGACAACACTTGAAAAATTAGAAAAAAACTATAAATACTATGCAACCTTAACTACTGATCTTCGATTAATCCAGAATACCAAACTGTATTTTCCGATTTATGTTTTCCTAACAATTAATACTACCAAAAGATTAGAAATCCATACTTGTATAATTAAAAATGCGGTTTCTCTTTTACGAGAAACCGCATTACATCAATATTTGGTTAAATTTTAAACTGACTAGTATACAAATCGAAGTAAAATCCTCTATCTTCCATTAGAGATTCATGATTCCCTCTTTCAAAAATACTACCATCTTTAATAACGAGTATTTGATCTGCTTTTTCAATGGTTTTAAGTCGATGAGCGATTACAAAACTTGTTCTCCCTCTCATTAAATTATTTAATCCTGCTTGAATTTGCAATTCTGTTCTCGTATCAATATTAGATGTTGCTTCATCGAGAATTAATATATCTGCATCAGCTAAAATCGCTCTCGCAATTGCAAGGAGTTGTTTTTGTCCTTGACTTAAATTCGATCCTTCTGAAGCAATTTCTGTTTCATATTGATTTGGCAAATGCTTAATAAAAGAATGAGCTGAAGCTGCTTTAGCTGCTGCAATTACTTCTTCATCACTTGCATTTAAACGTCCATAACGAATGTTATCCATTATTGTTCCTGCAAATAAATACGTATCTTGTAAAACAACCCCTATTTTACTTCGCAAAGAATTAATATCATAATTCTTTATATCTTTTCCATCAATGTTAATTTGTCCTTTTTGAATATCATAAAAGCGAGTTAACAAATTAATAATTGTTGTTTTTCCTGATCCAGTTGGACCAACTAAAGCGATTGTCTCACCAGGTTTTGCCTCAAGACTCACATCTTTTAAAATCGTTTTATTTTCCGCATACCCAAATGAAACTTTCTCAAGCACTACATTTCCTTGCAATTTTTGTACAACTAATGCATCTTTTTTATTTTGAATTTCTGGTACTTCATCCATAATTTCAAAGACGCGTTCTCCTCCAGCAACTGCAGCTTGAATTGTATTCATTAAAGTTGCAAATTGACTAAGAGGTCTTGAAAATTGACGAGAATAGTTAATAAAGGCCGCAATAACACCTACTGTTGTCATACCATTTAAAACCATAACGGATCCAGCACCAATTACAAGCCCCATTCCTAAGTTATTAATAAAGTTCATGCTTGGAAAAATAAAAGCTGAAAACGTATCAGATTTTGTAGCTGAAACTCTTAGCTGTTCATTTATCTTATTAAAATTCTGTACTGTTTCTTTTTCTTTTCCGTACAATGTTGTAACGTCTGCACCTGTAATAGCTTCCTCGATAAATCCGTTTAATTCACCTAAATCTTTTTGACGCTTCGCAAAGTTTTTACCACTATATGCAACTAGTTTTTTTGTAACGAAAAACATAATTGGCACTGTAATTAAAGTTACAATTGCTAAAATCCAATCTAATGAAAACATCGCAATCGTTACACCTATAAATGTTAACGCTGATGAAATAATCTGTACAACACTTTGTGTCAAAGCTTGATTTAAATTATCAATATCGTTTGTCACTCGACTCATTAAATCACCTTGAGAACGAATATCAAAGAATCGTAGCGAAAGTGTTTGGATTTTCTCAAAAATATCTTGTCGTATTTTTTGTATTGTTTTTAATGCAACATTAATCATTACAAACGTTTGTAGCCATGTTAAAAGCACCGTTATACCATAAATTGCGATAAGTAGCATACACATTCTCGCAGTACCACTTAAATCTTTTGGCACAATGTATTGGTCAATAATTACTCCCATATAATACGGACCTAATAATCCGAGTAATGTAGTAACAAATACTAGAAAAATAACGAACATAAGTGAGGCTTTTTGATACCCCATATAGTTCCATATCCGCATTACAGTTCCTCTAGTATTCTGCGCTTTTCCCATCTTCGGTGCGTTACGTCCACCTTTATTAGCAAATTGTCCTTGAAAATTACGCATTTTCTTTCCCGCCTTCTTTCTGTATATTGCCACCTTGGGAAAGATAAGTTTCCTGATAGACTTCACATTGTTCTAACAGTTGTTCATGTGTACCATTTCCAACTAATTCACCGTTATCTAGTACAAGAATTTTATCGGCATCCATTATAGAAGAGATTTTGGATGCAATTAATAATATCGTTGTTCCTTTATACTCTGTTCTTAATGCTTCTTGTATGTTTGCCTCGGATTTTGCGTCAACTGCTGATGTAGAATCATCTAATATAAGAATTGACGGCTTTCTCACAAGCGCTCTTGCAATGGATAAGCGTTGTTTTTGACCACCAGATAAATTCGTTGCACCTTGTGTTAAGTTATATTGATAAGAGTCCTCTAGCTTATTAATAAACTCAGTCGCACAGGCAGATGAAGCAGCTATTTCTAATTCATCATGTGAGGCATTTTCTTTGCCATAACGCATATTCTCTTCTATACTCCCGGAGAACAACACTGCCTTTTGAGGTACAAAGCCGATTGATGCGCGAAGTTTTTGGAGATCATATGTTTTTACATTTATACCATCAATACATATTTCTCCTTGATCAACATCATAAAGACGTGGTAGTAACTTTGCTAATGTAGACTTACCGCTTCCTGTAGAACCGATAATCCCTACCTTTTCACCTTTACGAACATTAAATGAAATATCCTTTAAAACATATTCATTATTTTTTGTGTAGCTATAGCTAACATGATTAAACTCAATACTTCCTTCTACATGCTCTGTGTCAAATGCATTTGTTTCACTTACAATGTCCACTTCAGTATCTAAAACTTGCTGTACACGATCCGCAGATGGAAAAGCACGTGCAATTTGAATAAATACCATACTAATAGACATAAGTGACATTAAAATGATATTTAAATAGTTAATAAAAGCTAAAATAGCCCCTACTTGGAGTGTACCATTAAATACTTTTTCTCCACCTATCCATAAAGTTACAACAATCCCGCCATTTACAACTAGCATAATAATCGGCATCATTAACGAAATGAGCTGCACAGCTCGAATATTTATCTTCGTTAAGTTTTTGTTAACATTTCCAAACTGTGAGATTTCATATTTCTGTCTTACATACGCTTTTATAACACGTACTCCAGATAAATTTTCTTGTAACTTTGTATTTACTTTATCCAATGCTTCTTGCACCTTTTTAAACGATCCGCTCGCTTGACTCGCAATGAGTACAATCGCAATTAATAAAATCGGTACAACTACAAGTAAAATAGGAAATAACTCTCTCGCTGTTACAAAAACAATAATTATACTACCAATAAACAATAACGGACCACGAACAAGGACACGTAACATCATAGTCATCGCTGATTGAATTGATGTAATATCATTTGTTACGATTGTTAATAATTTACCTGTTCCGAATGAATCACGATTTTTACTAGAAAATGTTTCAATTTTTGTAAACACTTCTTTTCTTATATCTGTAGCAAAATTAACAGCTGCTTTTGTAGAATACATCATACAGCCAAGCCCACCAATTAATCCAAGCGCCGCCGCCCCTATCATTAGAAGCCCCATTTTTATTACATAATTCAGATCCCGATTTGCAATGCCAACATCAATAATATGCTGCATTATAGTCGGTTGAATTAGGTCCATCGCAACTTCCAGTACCATAAATAATGGTCCAATAATAGCGAAGAACATGTATGGTCTTAAATATTGTAATAACTTGCGGAATGATTTCATACATAATCTCCTTTTTTATGAAATTATTATTGTATAATTCAAATCCCTCCTTCTTTAAGTCATATAGACTGTTATTTCCTTACTATTTCTAGTTTATTATGCAAATTAATATTTAACATTATTAAATGATAAGTATTAAATCATTTTTAGTCAATAAAACGGAACTTTATTCCACAGAGGATTTTTACTGCAGTTGATACAATTAATCTTTAAATTAATAAAAACCGCATTCTCATTTAATAAGAATGCGGTTTTCCCATCTATAGTTCTTCAATTGTAAAATCGAAAAACTCTGTCTCGAATCCATTATTTTTAGAAGGACTACAAGTATAAAAACCTATTTTAACAGGTACATTACCTAAGTCTTCCATCAGATGGGCGATTCTTATTTGTTCCCATTGCTGATTCGTTTTCACATATATCGTATAATCACTAAGTTTTCGAATAATTCGAAAACTTAGTTGTTTCCTCGCAAACTCATTTGGATAGTCTTGCGTTGACCAATCAGAATATCCATTATTCGTTACGACAGCCCCTAGATGAGATGGACCTTCAGGAATATATTCTAAAGATGTTTTTAACCAACAGTTTTCCGAAATCATAACAAAAAGACCTGCTTGATCGTATATCGCATTTGGATTCATGCGCAATTGAACTTCAGCCTGAAAATCTGTCATTATCTCATCATAAAATACATGGCCATTCATTACTTCAAAACCATAATGTGTTTTCAGCCAAAAATCTGTTTCTTCTTTCGAATGGACTATGAATGTATGATTGTCTTCCAGTTTGGCGTATTTAGGTGTGTTCATTACAGTAAGTTGCTCAATATGATTTGGTATATATGATGTTTTCATAATTCCTCCATAAAAAAGCGTTTGAATTACTATTTAAAACTCCGTTAAGACCGGGAATTTATAACCTTTAAAATCTAGCTCTTTATTACTTCGAACCATTAAATATTTACTAGATTGTAATTCTGTTAATTGCACATCATCAATTCCTAATTGATCTGGGTAAAAATAAAATTCAATCTCCTTAAACGATTCAGAAATTTCCTCGCATAACTCATCTAAAATTGGAAGTACCAGAGCAAATACTCCAAATAATTTTAGCTTTTCATTTTCTACTTCATAAACGATCATTGTATCTAGTTTCTTAGAATAATACAGTTTTTCATTCCATTTCGAATCATACATATTCAAATAAAAAGAAGGTTGGTAGTTTAATGTTGAAAACATATTAGAAAGCCTTTGACTATTAGCAATGGTTTCACTTATTAATTGTCTATCCTCTTCATTATAAAAATCTAACTTTCTAAGCAAAGAATCTTTATTATTTTTTTTATCGTATGGTACAGTCATCAAATATTCCTGCACAATTTGAAAACCAAATGATGTATATAGTTTCGGATTTTCAGTAAACAAGAGAATACATTCACATTGCTTATCTATTTCTTCTATCAACTTATTAAGCAATTGTGTCATAAGTCCTCGTCTACGAAAATCCGGATGTGTCATTACTGATTGAATACCGGCTGCACTTATTTTTTCACCATTAATTAGTAGTGGAAGTGAAAATGCCGCAGCATTTGCAATCACATTATCATCTTGTAAAAATGATAATGCTTTGTATGTATAATCCCAATATCCTTTCGCTGAAAAATCATGCCATGTTTGACTTGTAATCCCAAACACTTCTTCAAATAAAGGAAATAACTGCTCCCTTTTCGGTTCTTCTAATAGAAGATTTGCAAAATTATCAACATTCCCCATGTTGTCCCTCCATACATCAATTCCATTAAATTAAATATACTTATATGACCTACTCCTAGAATAATAGGCCTTTCAAATCAATATAGTATCATAAAATATAAAAAATAGTCGAATTTATTTTTTCTTTTGACTATTTAAAGGTAAGTCAATTAAATTAATATTAAGATTTTAAAATATTAATTGGTTTATTATATAAAAATAGTGCTTTCTAATTAACTTTTACTAATAGAAATGCACCATTTATAAAATTATTATTCATTTATTCTTTTGTTCCTTCAAGTCGTTCCTTCGTATTAATTTCTTCTCCCTTTATACGCTTTTCAAACGTTTTTCTCCAACTAGCTGAAAGTGCATTTACTTCTAAAATTCTTTTGAGTTCTTCAAAGTTTTGTTTTTCTTTATGCATTATGCGATTAGCAAACGAAACTGACACACCTTTTGGATCAGGATTCAACAACTTTAAAGTATCAATTGGCGATATCCATCCTTCTTTTAATACTCGAAAATAAAACCCTGTATAGCCTGTATCTTGAAAATATAATGGTAGCTTTGGAATGTTATATTTCTTCGCTAATTTAAAACATGGTTGTCTTGGCTGCGTTATTTGTACAGTCGCTTCTCCAAATTGAAACGTGTCTCCGATACAAACATCCTCTTCACGCATTCCTCTTGCTGTTATATTTTCACCGAAAGCCCCATATACAAGCTCTTGATTCAACTCTTTTTCCCAGTACGGATAGTGGTCACCAGAATAAACACAAACCGCTTTATCTACCCCTCCATGATGAACTAAATCCGCCTGTCCATCTCCATTAAACTTTAAAAAGGATAAAAAAACCGGTTCCTTTACTTGCTTTTTATTTATCCCTGTTTGAATTAACTTCCCATCATAAATAACCTCTTTTGGTAGTCCTATATTTAGAGATAATACTTCATACGCTTTAGTCATTTTAATTCCTCCTCTTACTATCGGCATAACTTTTCAAAAGATTGATTTATTATTTCACCCCCCTATCCATTTTTTATAATCAATTCATTTCTGATAAGGTGATTATAAATCCCTTAAAACCATTGTTCAATTCAATTATTTATATGATAATGATAGGTATATCCTATAATTAAACTTGAGGTGATTCCAATCGAATTACGGCAATTAGAATACTTTTTAGCTGTTTCAAAAGAATTACATTTCACAAAAGCAGCCGAGAAATTAAATATTTCACAACCTTCACTAAGTCAACAAATACGTGCATTAGAACATGAAGTGGGAATGCCACTTTTCGATCGAATTGGTAAAAAAATATCTTTAACTGAAGCAGGAAGAATTTTAATATCGCATAGTAAAACAATTTTTCATGAAGTCGAACAAGCCCGTTCTGCCATTCAAGATTTAAATGGATTACAGTATGGTTCCTTAACAATCGGCTCTTTATTAACCGTCGTAAATTATTTATTACCGCCAGCCATATTGAACTTCAATAATCTATATCCAAATATCAAGCTTTCTGTGCTAGGTCTTCGCACAGGAGAAATTCGTGAAAAATTATTACAAAATGAATTAGATATTGGCATTACATTTCTTCCGGTACAAGATAAAGAAATTGTATCGATCCCGCTTTATAAAAGTGAACTTACATTAGTCGTACCCACTGGTCATACTTTAACTGAACGTGATTGTGTATCAATTGCAGAATTACAAGACTATCCTTTAATTCTACTGCCCCAAAATTTCTATTTAACAGAACTAATTACATCCCATTGTCAAAACTTTAACTTTAAACCGAAACCAATTTTAGAAATTAGTACGATGGAAGCTTTAATTCAAATGGTTTCAAAAGGTATGGGAATTACAGTGTTACCAAAACCATATATAGACTTTTTGCAAAACGAACACATTCAGGCTATTAGAATTAAAAAACCCATTCCAACAATAGATATAGGACTTATTTTTAGAAAAGATAAATATATGTGCGCTGCAACCCGTGAATTTATTGAACAACTAAAAATAACAGTACATTCTCTACAAAAATAAACATAAAAAAAGATTATTCTATGAAGCCGATGCACAACGACTTAATAGAATAATCTTTTTTCATTACGAAATAAAGTGAAACTTTAATCAGTGGGGGATTTTGTTCATCCTCCACTGATTATTAGCCCACAACAATCGGGCTGGCCGTTAATACGGGATAAAACCGATACGTATAAACTCATACAATTTTAGTGTACCTTTTTAGAGGTTGGAATATATTTTGTAAAATATGCCCCCACTAGCAATAATACGATTGAAAATAGCCAAGTAAAAACACCTCCAAAATGAAGCCAATATGCACATAAATTTAAGATTGCAATTAAAAAGCAACAAATAGAAGTTAATGCACTTTTTAATCCTTTTATCCCCGCTTTTTTTCTTTTTTGATAGATTATATACATCGAAGCGACTAGAAAAAAGATAAGAATAATTGGTAACATAGCTTGTAGCAATGGCAACCCCTCCTGTCTATTTCCGCTCCCTTCATTTTACCCCTTTTTAATCTTTAGGAATCCATTCATTTTTGTCTTCTCTCCAAAAATCAGTATATTTACTATTTTTAAAGTTCACACTCACCTCGGAAAACGGAAGGCTTTCTCCAACTTTCAATGAGTACCACTCGTTGAAAAGTGGCGATCCGAAGCAAATATTCATTGAACGGTCATGTAAATCAAACAAAACAGAATGCAACGTCCCAAACCATTCTTCATAGTTATGCACTGTCAATCCTATAGGATATTCACACTCTACCAATCCTTTTAAAGATTCCATACTCACATGTTCATTTCGGTTTAAATGCTCATGTAAAATGTGATATCTCTTCGTAGATTGTTCTAGCTTTCTATTATTTAGCTTTTTAATGGATAAACTAACCGCATGATTCGTAGATACAATAAAAGCATGATTATTATCTTCAATTGTTGTTATTGATTTATGCCCGTCAAACATTTCAATATGTGCTGCTTCTAAAGGATCAGTCACAATTATATTAATATTACTTGCAATTGGCATTTCTTCTACTAGTGACTTAGCCTCCTGCACATTTTTACATTTCTCCAATAATACTCGAATTACCGCAAAACATTGCAAACCACTTACCATCGGTTTTCTTAATCCCTCGATATTCCCTACAGGTTGACCACATGCCGAAAATGTAACAGATAACCCATGCTCGTTAGCTCCTTCTGTTCGTCCAAAATATTGAGTAGAAAAACCACTATGTACATACGCACCTTCAACATGCGTCGAGCAAAAACGCATATCATCTATTTTTGGTGATAAATCATAATTTCTTAATACATACGTATGCTCTGAATCCGTCTTTTGTGGCAATACTGCACAATGACTACAACCTGCCTTTAATAGTGTTTGATAATAATACATCATATTTCTAGAAGGAATTTTCAATACTTCGCAAAACCCCTCAATTTCTTCATTAATTCCTGGACAATATTGATTTAGTACATTTCTAGACTCTGTCCAATGGTTATCTGATATTAAATTTTCTTGCTGCATAAATTGTGGAATGAGATACGGATGATTTTTCACAAACTCCCCTTGCTGTTTTCCAATTTCATAATGACTTCCTTTTAGCGATGAAAAGTACCCATTTACTTGATACACCATAATCTCCCCTTTACATTGTACATATCCTACCAAAATACTTTTATTTATTCTTGATGTTTTTTGCTATTTCCCCCATTACAACCACGGTTTTCCTTTTCATAAGACATTATTTGCTGTCTAAATAAAACCTTGTTAAAATCATCGTAAG
The DNA here is from genome assembly GCF_000633475.1 of Bacillus sp. H1a. Classification (NCBI taxonomy): domain Bacteria; kingdom Bacillati; phylum Bacillota; class Bacilli; order Caryophanales; family Bacillaceae; genus Bacillus; species Bacillus sp. H1a. The sequence continues at coordinate 45,106 of NZ_AYMH01000064.1, forward strand.
AATAGGATTTTAGTACAGCCTTTCAAGACTAGATCAAATTATTTCAAATGGATAAAACTCTACAGTGAAACTTCTTATTGGCAATCCACTATTTATTGAAACGAGCAAACTTGTATTTATAGAATTACAAAAATCCGCATTTTACAATTAAAGAATAAGTTGTTTTAATCATCCATTTATCAGGGGAAGAGGAGAATATATTAATGAGTAATAGCAAACCAATTGACGAATTAACTATTGAAGACTTAAAACAAAACCCAATATGGGAATGGGCACTAGATGAAGAGGAAAACGAAGAGTGCGATGAGACATGGGTAAAACCAGCAGAAACAATAAATTTTACAGAAGAGTTAAACGGTTCAATAGTATCGGGAAAATTAATACTAAATAATGGCGAGAAATTCCCTATGATGTGCAGTATTGATATTGAAAATAACGAGATTTTAATTAGTTCCGTTGTTTTTTATAACGAACAAGAAGATGAGTATATTGCTATAGAAGATGTAGTGAAAAAGGTCGAAATGCCTTTAACAATTAATATTAACCTTACAATTAATGGAGAACCTAAAGCTTTAAAATTCTCTGCAGATAAAGTTGATATTTATAAAAATACAATAAAAACTAACTTCAATTAATATTTAATTGAAGTTAGTAAAATACTCATTAAGTAATAACTAGGAAAGCATACCAATTAACACTTTCCTAGTTATTACCGTTTTTAATTTTCAAATAACCCTACACTAAATAATCCCTTTTTCCACCAATGTCTCTGCGATTTGAACTGAGTTCCAAGCTGCACCTTTTAATAAATTATCTGAGACTATCCAAAGATGGAATGCTTTTGGCGTATCAGGATCTTTGCGGATTCTTCCTACAAATGTATCTCTTTTCCCCTCTGCATATAATGGCATTGGATAAATTTGTTCATTAGGATTATCTTGTAAAATAACACCTGGTGCATTCAGTAATACTTCTTTAATTTCTGCAACGGTCGCTTCTTTTTCAAGTTCAATATAAACCGATTCTGAATGTCCCGATACAACTGGAACTCGGACGCAAGTGGCTGCCATTTTTAAATTTGGATCTTCTAAAATTTTCTTCGTTTCTTGAATCATCTTTACTTCTTCGAATGTGAAATCATTTTCTGTAAATATATCTACTTGAGGCAATACATTAAACGCAATTGGATAATGTTTTTTATCTTGTTTCGCAGGCAATATAGTACTCTTCACCTCATCACCTGCGAGCATCGACTTAGCCTGTTCTTTTAATTCATGAATCGCATGAATTCCTGAACCTGATACAGCTTGATATGTGGAAACGATTATCCGTCCTAAACCGAATGATTTTCGAATCGGCTGAAGGGCCGTTACCATCTGTAGCGCTGAGCAATTCGGAACTGCAATGATACCTTTATGCTCCTTTAAAGTGTGTGCATTTACTTCTGGAACAACGAGTGGTACATCATGTGCCATTCGGTATTCACTTGTGTTGTCAATTACAATAGCACCGCTAGAAACTGCGTGATTTACATATTGTCTGGAAACTTCTCCTCCAGCGCTAAAAAATGCAATATCTATCCCTTCGAAACTAGTTGTTTTTGCCTCTTGTATAATAATCTCTTTCCCTTTAAATTGTACCGTTTTACCAGCAGAGCGTTTTGACGAAAGCAATGTAACTTCTATTATATTAAACTTTATTTCACTTTCTAACAGTTCAGTAATTTTTTGACCTACTGCACCTGTAGCCCCAACTATAGCTACATGATAGCCCTTTTCACCCATGTTTTCTCCTCCAATATCACTTGAATGAATTTTTTCACAATTTAATTTTAAAAGAAATTTAATCATTTGAAAAATTGAAATACATGATATAATCATTCACAAATCATGATAATAAAAGAGGTATCACTTATGGAGATAAGGCATGTTAAAACATTTTGTGCCATTGTTAAATATGGTGGTTTTTCCAAAGCTGCTCATGCATTAGGTTATGCGCAATCTACTGTTACAGCGCACATTAAAGCATTAGAAAATGATTTACACATTCCTCTTTTCGATCGATTAGGGAAAAAAGTACTTCTTACAAAAGCAGGTCATCAATTTCATCCATACGCACTAGAATTACTTGCTATTTATGAAAAAGCGCAAGAAATCCCTCAAAGTAATGATTATTTGGAAGGGACATTAACTATTACTTCTAACGAATCATTAGCAGTATATCGTTTACCACCATTATTACGTACTTACAAACAGGAACATCCGAAAGTAAATATCGTTCTTGAGACAAATACAAATGAACAAGCAATGAAAAAACTACATGAAGGAGAAACCGATATTATCTTCTTAATTGGAGAAACTATAGAACATAATGATTTTATTACACATACTTTTTGTAATGAAGCATTTGGATGGATTTTACCTGCTCATTCCCCTGCCGACACTGATCCATTCCGTTTATTACAGGAAACTCAGTTTATATTTACAGAACAAAGTTGCGGCTATAGACCGATGGTAGATCGTTATTTACGTCAAAGCGGGAATATTCCTGATAAAACATTTGAGACTTCCAATGTTGAAGTGATTAAACAATCCGTTATGTGCGAGTTAGGAATCTCTATTCTCCCTTACATCGTTGTACAAGAAAATTGTCAGAAAGAGCAACTATATTTTCACCCTATCGAAACTCCAGCAGTCATTCAAAGTCATGTGATCTATCATAAAACTAGATGGATATCACCCATTTTACAATCGTTTCTTACACTATTAAAAAAGATATAAGTGCAATAGAAACAGTATTAAAGAAAAAATGAGTTGATACCCTTTGAAGAATATTAACTCATTTTTCTAATAGATAACTTAGATACTCATCTTCTTTTTATTAGATGTTTCCTTTTCTTTAACTAGAACATATACGATTGGAAGAACAAGTAAACTAGCAATTGCACACATTATTCCTAAAGAAGAAAACGGTAATCCATTACTTACAGCAAGTGAAGCTACTCCCGAAGCAATAGTCATACCAATATACATGGCAGAACTATTTAACGCCATAACAGTCCCTTGCACGGCTGGTTTTAATTCTGAAACTAAAGCCGTTAATGAAGCTTGACCAAATCCAATAAATAAACTCCAAATTATATGTATAGCAATTGCAATTCCTAACTTTTCTATAGAAAGTGAGAATATCATCACGCTAATATATCCCCATTTATTTCTAATGTCAATAAAAAACACCTTTGCGCTTTTAACAACAAAGATGTTTCAAAATCGATATGTATCTTATTTATTAGATTGTCCCCCACCTGCAATTAATTTACTACCTGAATATGTACCTTTTTGCATAAATACTTGATTAATTAATTCTTTTTGTTCCGCTTGTGACATAATTCCTTTTCCTTCTCCTAAATTCCCGCTTTGCAATTTCCAAATCTTGTTATGATCAGCATCGACCTTTTCATATTTTCCTTGTTTCCATCGTTCTAAAATCTCTATATATGCACTTCTTTGTACAAGATCATTGCTATTTACAATATCAAGTAAACTTTCAATACGTTCTTGTGTGATAAAAATATATCCCCACTTTTGATCTGCTTTCGTTTTTTGATGTGTCATTTCATGTAATGCAGTCTGTATGTTCTCATCAGTCCATTTAAAATTTTTATTAAAACCACTATTCGGTAACGAATAATTCCCATTTTCTAAAAGCTTTGCATCTTCCGCTTTCACATTACTATCAGCTAACACTTCTACTGCCGGAGCTGCCGGCGATGTCTTTTTTGCTGTCGGTTTACTATGATTCATATAATACAGCATACCATACGTTAAACCTACTCCAACTACCGCCATCCCAGCTATAATCCCTAATATTTTAAATAGTGTTTTCATCCCGCTTGTTTCCTCCCAAATATCCCTATTCATAGTTTATATCTATCAAAAACAGGTGTAGCATCTCTTTTTTTTACAATTTACTGCCATTCATTTCCTCACACTAATTAACATAAATAAAATTATTACTTTCCAAAAATGTAGCAACGCCATCCTCATCGTTACTTTTTGCAATAAATTTAGCGACTGATTTTAATTCCTCAACAGCATTGTTCATCGCTACACCAATACCGCACTTCTCTATCATTTCCATATCATTATAGTCATCTCCAAATGCAATTACGTCAGATGCCTCGTAATTAAGGTGCTGAAGAACATGTTGAATACTATTCCATTTTGAAACTTCCGCATGCATAATTTGACACAATGTTCCGTTATCTGTAATGACTGCATTACATTCGGCAGGAAGTTCTTTAATTAAATTCTTATTTATTGAACCCTTCGTACAAAGAATCACTTTAAAAGCTTCTTTGAAGTCTAGCTCTCTTACATCTATAACTTCATTCGGCACATTGCCAAAGTAATCAGTAACATCAAAATTTGAGTACAGCTTATCATTTATTTCAATGCAAATATTATTTAAGTTATACTTTTTTGCTTTTTCTATAATTTCTAAAATGACATTTTTAGAAATCTCCTTTTTATACAAAGTATCATTACCTTTAAGTACAAGAGCCCCGTTATAACAAATGATAATATCATTCTTTAGCGCACTTGGAATATACTGGTTAATGGCTCTTGGAGGTCTTGCCGTGGCAAAAATCAGTTCACTCCCTTTATTTTTACATTCCCTCAAAATATTAATAGATTTCTCTGAAATGGTTTTATCACTTCTTAATAGAGTCCCATCTAGATCCGAAATAATAACTTTCTTCATGCTTAAATTTAGTCTCCTTTCACCAGTAATAATTAGTTACTTTAATAGAATTATTTCAATAAACCTTTTAATACTTTGATACACCTATTCCTCCTAAACTACATAGGAAAGCTTTTATAGATTTCCTTATATTGTATTTCTTTTGTAAGTAAATTAAAAGATTATTCTGTCGAATAACCAAATTTTATTTCTTACAATTATACTTACTTTAACTTTATGCCAGGTTAATACATAAAGTAGATGTATACATATTGCATTTAAATAAAAAACAACGGGTGCCTTATAGGGCACCCGCCGCTTTTTAATATGCACGATTCTCTTTTAACCACTTCGTAATAGCAGCTAGCCTCGAAACATCAAAACGTCTTTCTTCATTCACTTTCAAGTCCTTTAACCTTTTCACAATTTCCAATTCATTATTTCTTACGCTTTTCGCTTCGATTAACTTGCAGTATCCTTCTGTAACGTTATTTAAATTTTCATAATAACACTGAAATGATTTTGATATATGTAAATGTTTTTCAAAGTTCCTTCTTCTTTTCGTCTCATCAGATTCTTTCCGTTTTCTAAGTTCTTCATCATTCGTGTATAAATAAAAATATTGATCTGGAAAACCAATTTCCCTATTTATCATCTTTTCTTTATAAAAGTTTTCTATTAAAGATAACGGTTGATTAAATACATCAAAATGGAAACACCAATTATAGCTAAGCGGCTGATATATATCCCCATCAAGTATTACTAACTCATATTGCTGCGACTTCTGCATTGCTATATTCCAGCGCTCTACTTGTTTTTCAAAATACCATGTTCTATGTTCATTTTTTGGTCTTTCAAATAAAAAATTAACCTCAGGTATAATATAAGCACCATAATTTTTTTCTAATTCACGACACGTTGTACTCTTACCAACAGCACTCGCTCCTTCAAACGCTAAAATCCCCATAGTTTCTCCCACTTTCATTAACTAAAATCTCGTTGTTTCGCTTTTCTACCCCATAACTGTCTCCATAAAACAATTGAAGCGATAGAGAGCATAATTGTTGTAATAATACTACCTTCAATTCCGAATGAGCCTCCATGCAATATTTCTGGTCCATTTGTTATAGACTTAAAAATTGGAGTGGAATATACAGTTGTACCACTAACCGCAAAACCATATACATTATATTGAGCCCAGTTCCAAATTGAGTGCCATGCACATATTCCCCACAGGCCATCTTCTTTCAATACGTATAAAGCTGCGAAAACACCAACTAATATTATATTCGATATAGATAATATTGTAATTCCTGGATTGAGTAGATGAAGAAAACCAAATAAAAAAGAAGTAACAATTATTCCAACCCATATACGACTTCTAACAGAAAGAACCGGGAATAACCAACCTCGTACAATAATTTCTTCCGTTGCCCCTTGTATTAAAAATGCAACTAAAGATCCTACTATTCCTACTATCACTGTTGAGGTAATATGTTGTACTTGTAATTTTACACTTCCCATTAATAGTAGTAGAATAACTGGTATTGAAATAAATACAAACCCTATTAACGCACCTTTCAAATACTTTCTCATCCATTGCTCTTTCCAAAAACCAATGGACGAAAAAGGTCTTTTTTCTACAAAACGAACCCATATAAATAAAATGAATATAGCTCCTCCAAATGTTAACAGCATTCTAACATTATCATAAATCCCTTTCATGAATGTCGTTTCAGCTTTCGGTAAAAATAGCATAAACAACATAAAAAGTTCGCCTAAAGTCAAAAATATAATAGCTAATATTACAGCAAAAATTGGGTGTACTTTTCTCCTCCCTATTTTTGCTGCCTCAATTATATTAAATGAATCATTTTTCAACTCTCTCTCCTCCTTTTATAATATTTAATTACTATCAATGAATAAACCATATTTTACCACAAAGAATACATTATTAATATTTACTCTACATTTTTTCTTACATCAATTTTTAGCATAAATCCAAATTAGGAATAATATATAAATAAAAGAGATGTCTTTGTGCCTTTTGCTATAAATCACCCTATTTTTTCTTTATTTTTCCAACACTTGCTATTTCACACCATTTGTTGTAAGATAGTAATTAAGGTCAATTTAACACTATACTTTCTTTGCATATTATCAAGTATCAATCAGGAACATTTTGTACTCCTTATGGGTTTTTGATAATATGTGAACTTTTATTTTCATTCAAATAAGGCCGATCATATTGTAATCTTTTTAAATTTTAGGAGGCATTACCATGACATTAACAGGTAAAGTAAAATGGTTTAACAGCGAAAAAGGTTTCGGTTTCATCGAAGTTGCAGACGGTAACGACGTATTCGTTCACTTCTCAGCTATCACTGGCGACGGCTTCAAGTCTCTTGACGAAGGTCAAGAAGTTAGCTTTGAAGTTGAAGACGGTAACCGTGGACCTCAAGCTAAAAACGTTGTAAAGCTATAATTTAAACAATAAAAAGGTTGTTACCAGCTCGGTTAACAACCTTTTTAATATATAACTAAAATTTTTTACATAAAAGGAGTGGTTACATGTATCGCAATCGAAAGAACGATGTAGCAGAAGTACCACCAGAACAAACCCCTGTTTGGGAATGTGAATCAGAGGATTGTTTAGGATGGATGAGAAAGAACTTTTCATTTGAAGAAGAGCCTAAATGCCCTTTATGTAAAAGTAACATGAAAAGCGGAGAACGTTTATTACCTAAGTTAGGTTAATTTTTACAAGCCCATCTTATTTTAAATAAGATGGGCTTTTTATTAATAATGAATATCCTCAACATCTGTTCTTACAATAGAATACATTAATGCATCATGTTGTTGATTACCTTGATGAATGTACCCACGTAACAAGCCTTCTTTTTGGAAGCCTATTTTAGATAACATATTGCAAGAAGTAATATTCTCAGGATATGTAATAGCTCCAATTCTAAATAAACCTAACTCTTGAAATCCATAAGTAATGATTTCCCTAGCTGCCTCTGAAGCATAGCCGTTTCCCCAATAACGAGGATGTAGGTCATATCCAATCTCAGATCGTTTACTCCAAAGTTGTAAATTATTTAATCCAATTGTCCCTACTAAAGTATTTGTTTCTTTTAATACGATTCCCCAACGTATTGCCTTTTTCTCATAGTAATTTTTCGAAAAAGATTCAATCATACGTGAAGCTTGTCCGAACTCAGTAAAAGAATTCATACCATAATAACACGTTACTTCATCTAATGAAAATATTTCATATATTTTTTGACAATACGATTGTTCTATTTCAACTAAGCGCAAGCGTTCTGTTTCTAACACAGGAAATGCCATAGGATCACTCCTTTCTCTCTACTAATTTATTATAGCAGAAAAAATATTTATAATTAGGAAAGTCCTCAATGTCCCACTAATCAAACATTTCTAATGACACTCAACCTTTTTATTCTATATAAACTAAGAATATACCTTCTTGCTTTTTGATTACCATTTTCGCCTTATGCTATAATTACTATAAATTGAATTTCAAATCATTAACAACTGCAAAGAGGTTATTTTTATGACAAAATATAATTATTTTACATACGCTCTCATGAACACAATTATCTTTTTACCTTATTTCCTTTTTATCATTATCGGAAATTCATACAACACACTATTAAATGGTTGGTTCCCTCTCATTATCTTCTACACTTTTAAATATACAGGCGCTTTTCTTATTCATTCTTTTAAAACAAAAATAAACGCACGTGAACAATTATTACACTTTCTTGCGCTTGCGATAATCGGAACTTTATGCGGGTCTTTAGCTACTTTTTCAACAATTTGGATTGAACTCTCTGCCCTTTTTATGGGAATCGCATCAAGTATTTTATTACCACTTTATACAACAACTCAATATCATGAAAAATTTTTATTTGGTAGTAAAATGAAAATGAATCAATATCTTTTTGCACTTTTAACAGTTATATTGATTGTTCCACTTATTTTATTTACTGCTAACTCTAACCATCCAAGTTTAGCTTTTATATTTTACGGAATCGCTCTTTGTATTTGTTACTTATCCTTAAGAAAAATGCCAACATACGAAGTCACAGTAGAGAACTCATTCCATTTTTCAGTGCCTTCATTTTTATTATTCATTCTCTTTACTACGCTACTTTTCCTTATGAAAGCAACTCGTGAAATAAATTTACAACTGCTACTTGTACTATTAATCGTCACCATCCTTGTTGCAATAGCACTACTAACTGTATACATCACTAAAGTAAAATTTCAGTTTCAATTACCTAAGTTTATTTATTACTTTGGATTTACACAAGGAATGATCGTTAATTTTTTCTTATTGTACGGCACATTCTTTGCACTGTCACAGGAAAGCAGCACTTTCATGATTTATGGCGTTTATTTACCATATGGAATCGGGATTATTTTATCCTTATTTTTAGGATCCAAACTATTCCATCACTTTAACTCTTATCACCCGATAACAGTAACAAATGTGGGCGCATTATTAGGTATACTATGTACAATGCTATCATGGACATTACCAATCGGTGGTTTGCTAGTCGGGTTCTTCTCATCTTTACAAGCAAGACAATTAAATCGTTTCGCATACGCCGCTACTAGTTCCCTTAAAGATTCTAGCTTATTACTTCGTAATCGCTGGTCTAAACTAGGAAGTATGATAAATCAAATTTTATTAATTACGTTTATATTAGTACTTAGTTACATATATCGTATACCATTAAATGACGTATTCGTAGTCCTTACTGGGAAAGGAATCCATAACGAAATTCCGTTGTTCCTTGTTTTAATAACAGTCAATATTGTCATTTGTTTTATTATTGGTAGCTTATTAATATTTGGCTCTTGGAAATTAGAAAAAACAAAGAGATGATTTTCTCTTTGTTTTTTCTTTATACGCAACTAACACCCAATAACAACGTGCTGTTTGTCTCCATTCTCACTTGAAAATCCGGTAAGTCTGAGAAGTGTATCTAACTCATTAACGAAGAGATAGACACAGGTGTATTTTTCCCCTGTAAAAACAACCTCCTAACATATACTTTTATGTTATAATTTAGGAGGTTGTAACTCTTCTTACGGAGGTGTATAAACTTTATGTATATTTTCATTGGCTTAGCACTTCTATTTATTTTACTCATTTTTTTATTCGCAAAAAAATTCACACCAAACTCATTCATGATGACAAGTTTTAAAGGAAATAGCTTTAAGACATTTTCAATTGGTATTTTAATCGCTGCCGCACTTTCTCTTTCATACGGGATTTATCACGCAGTAACGTATCAACCTAGTCATTTAGATATACAATTCCAAAATCAAAATCACACTGTTTTCGGTAATGTTGGCGAATTCGGTTATTTCTCAGAAGAATTACTGAAAAAAGATGTGAAAACTAAAGTGTATTTTGTTTCTTGGGAACCAATACATTTAGAACACCCGCAAATAAAAATCGACTACCCTTCCGGTAAAAAAGAAACTTGGGCACCTACTATATCGCCCATATCTACAAGTACGTTAAAAGAAAAACATAAAATTGAAGAAATTTATCAACTACCACCATACACCTTTAAAGAATCTGGAAAAGTAACATTAACAATTCAGCAAGATAACAAAACAAATAAAGAAATAATACTTACTGTAAAATAAAAACATCCCTCTTCTTTTGCTGGAGGGATGTTTTTGTTTATGTATTTTAAAACTACTCATTATGCGTTTCACTTAATGTAGCAATTATTTCATTGGCCGTATTCTTTCCGTTTCCAATACAAGCACCAATTCCGACACCGTAATATGAAGCGCCAGCTAAATATATTTTAGGATAAAGAGCTGTCAATTTTTCTTGTAATCCTTGAACAGCTTGATTATGTTCTAAATGATATTTCGGCATTAAATCTTTCCAATTTGTAACTTCAATTACTTCCGGTTCGCCTTTAATTCCGAGGCTCTTTTCAATATCATATAAAGCAACTCGTACTAATTCTTCTTCACTATAATTTTTAATCGTTTCATATACTAGATTTGTGCTCTTATAAAACATTCTTACTAACAGCTTTTGTTTACTCGACGTATGTTTCCACTTCCGACTCGTCCATGTACAAGCATCACAATGTAAATCACTGTTTTCTGTTACGATAAACCCTGTGCCGTCTGCTGGTAATTGTTCATCTAGTATATCAAAACCTAAGTAAATACTAATAAGCGATGAATTTTTAAATTTATTAAAATGCTCGTTTAACTCATTAGACTGTAATAAAGTTTGTGCAATATCATGCGGAGTTGCTAAAACAACATAATCTGCTTGAATTGTCTCATGATTTGCCAAAGAAATCTCATATTGATCTCCTTGTTTACTTACAGTCGTCGTTACAACGCCTTTTTTAACGACCGTCTCAGTCAACACTTCTTCTAAGCGATTAATAATCGTAGATAGTCCACTTTTAAATGATACAAACTTCTTATTTCCTGCTGACTGAAACTGTTTTTTATTCTCTTCAAAACCTTTAATAATACTTCCGTATTTATTCTTATAGTCCAGTAAATAAGGCAATGTAGATGCCATTGTAAGCTCATTCAATTTACCAGAATATACACCTGAAAGCACAGGAGCGATTTGTTTTTCAACTAACTCTTCCCCTAAGAAACTTTCTAAAAATACAGCAAGTGATGTATCCTTCGTAAACTCTTTATTTTTCGTTATAAAATCTTTTAAAGCAACAATTTTCCCTTTCGTTGAGACTAGCGTACTGCTAAATAATGATTCAACACTCATAGGGATCCCAAATATAGTGTCAGACGGAATGGGATGTAATATGTTATTAGAATATATGTAGGAAATACCTGTTTCGTTATATACCATTTCATCTTCTAGATTCAATTCTTTTACAAGCGGCATAACATATTCATTACGAGCAACGATAGAATCTGCCCCTGATTCCATAATAAAATCATTTTCTTCCACACTGTGGATCTTACCACCTAAATACTCTTCTTTCTCAATAAGGATTAAATTCAAATCTATATTATAATCCTTCTTTAATTTTTCTAAATAAAACATAGTAGAAAGTCCAGTAATACCTCCACCGATGACAACGACTGTTTTCATATTTGCTGCGCTCCTAACCGATACAATTAATAAATCCTATATTATTATACCCAAAAATCATCATACTCGACTAGCAGCTTGCGCATTCTGTAAGAAATTAGACAATATATTCGAATACATTTCTGGTTGATTGCTATGTACTAGATGACCTGCAAACGGAATAACCGCAATATGTATATTATTATTTAATTGTTTAAACGTCATAGCAGCCATAACTTCATCTTCTGAATCTCCACCGACAACACACAGTGTAGGTACTTGAAGATTAGTTACATCACCCGTTTCGTGAAATGGGTACCAATCCTTAACTTGCCACGATTCAAGCAATGCTTTCCAATCGCTTTTCACATGAATTTGATTCATATAAGTTACAACTTCTATATTTTCCATCAGCTGTTGATGGCACTTTGCTTCATACTCCTGAGACTCTTCCCAATTATCTCGCATAACTGGAAAGATACCTGAAAAAGTTAATGTCCTCACTTTATCTGGATATTTTTTTGCAAATAGTAAAGCCGCTAATCCTCCTAGTGAAACACCCGCTATATGACAACTATTAATTTGCAAATGTTCTAGCGTATCATTCAAATCATCAGCAGAGCAAAGAAAATAGTTATCTAATTTACCTCCTGATTCTCCATGCCCTCTCAAATCAGGACGGATTACTTTATACTGTTTTTCTGTAAAAAATTCTGCCTGTTCTTCAAACTCTACTAAGCCTGTCATTCCACCTGAATGTAAAAGCACAATTGGTTCACCTTCGCCTGAAATATGCGTATGTAAAATCATTTATCTCCCTCCGTTTAGATGGAATATTCTGTTTATTGATAGTATATCGAACATATTTCTAAATTACCATATAAAAAAGAACTATAACATATACAAACCATGTCATAGTTCTTTCTATTTTAAAAACATAAACCAATTTATTAATTTGTCAATTTCTTGGCTAAGTGCTATTACTTTTTCGTCTTGAAGTCCATAATTTGAGACTAGATTCAATAATTCTTCTTTTTTCACTTCAATTACTTTCTCTAACTTTACTATTTCCATTTCGTCTTTATTCGCTCCAATTTCAAAATGTATGTATTTTAGTATAGCCTACTTACATAGTAAGTAAAAGTATAATGTATATGTAAAATCTTACATATTTTAAAAAATACACTACTAACAAAAAAGAGATTTCACTAAGTCCCTTATTACAGATCATTATAATTTTCTACCATATTTAGTATGTAACAAATAATGTACAATTCCGATGCGTTTCACCTCTGCCAAGGCCTTAAAAATTTTCACTCTTTGTTCATCTGAGTTTTTTTGTTTGATAGTCATGGAACTATCTTATTTTTGTTTATTTTTTTATCAAATTTTTCACCTTTAAATATTCTAATTATTTAGTTTTTTTATTGGCGGAAATGAATTTTAAGTGTATATTTGCCTTAAGTAAACAATATTTACCTAGAGAAAAACAATTACACACGCATATTTAGGTACTTCAGATTTCTATCATGTTATTCCTTTGTAGCCCTCTATAATTTTAGAGGGCTACTCCCCATTTTATTTAATATTTTTAACTTAATGATGGGGTTAACACAAATAAGATGTGGTTCATTTCATCACTTTTATTCAAAAAGCGATGTTTCACATTAGGAGGAATACGTACGACATCTCCTTCCTCTAAAAAGTATTCATTCCCTTCTAATTCAACATATACTTCCCCTTTCATTACAACAGCAATTTCTTCCTTATCTTCGTGGGAATAGTGACTTTCTGTTGTATTTGCATATCCATTTAAATCCATCATTAACATTTCAATACGAGCTTTCATAAAATCTGGTGTTAATACATCGTAAACAATGTGATCATTATTTTCTCGATAAACCTTTTTACGATCCTTTTTCTTTGAAATGAGCGAATCTGTATCAATATCGTTAATAAAAAGAGTAAATAATGGTACATTTAATGCTTTCGCTATTAATTCCAATACATTTAAAGAAGGATTTGCATGCCCTCTTTCAATTTGACTAATAAGTGAAGTGCTGATTCCTGCATAATCAGCAAATTCACGAATTGTCATATTATTTTTCTTACGATAACTCAATACAGTCTGTCCGAGTCGATAATGTATCATAGTAAAAACTTCCTTTCGTCCATCATATTGTATGTTTTGTTCCTTATGTGCTGACATACTAAACAAAAACAAATAATCCTTCCTTATCTCATCCAAGACTTATATACTTACTTTTGTACATTATATCTTATTTAGTTTATTATAATAAACAATCTATCGGAGGGACAAACTATGAGATCACCTTTTCTTTCATATTTCATATTATTTTTCGGTGTATTCGCCTTATCAACTTCAGCAATTTTTGTGAAATTAGCGGATGCTCCTGCTGCAATCATCGCATTTTACCGATTATTTTTTGCGACGCTAATTCTTTTACCGTTTCTCATGTTTAATACAAAAAATCGAATTGAACTGCGCTCATTATCAAAAAAACAATGGGGATTCGGTCTTTTATCAGGACTATTTCTAGCTGTACATTATGTACTTTGGTTTGAATCATTACAGTATACTTCTGTAGCTAGTTCTACAGTTATCGTAACTTTGCAACCTTTATTTTCAATGGTCGGAGGTTATTTTTTATTTAAGGAAAGGTTTACGAAAGGTGCAATTATAGGCTGCCTCATTGCAATTTCAGGAAGTATCGTAATCGGATGGCAAGATTTCCAAATTAGTGGCGAAGCTTTATATGGAGATATTTTAGCTTTTATAGCAGCCGGAATCATAACAGCTTACTTTTTCATTAGTCAACACGTTCGTAAAAATTTATCTCTTATACCCTATTCAGTAATAAGTTATGGCAGTAGCTCACTCCTACTCGGCATATTTGCTTATATGCAGCAGTCATCTTTCTTCAATTACTCTGTACAAACATGGTGGTCCTTTTTAGGTCTAGCATTCATTGCGACGATCTTAGGACAAACAATTTTCAATTGGTTATTAAAATGGATGAGTACTACAGTTATTTCAATGAGTATATTAGGAGAAACGATTGGAACTTGTATATTAGCATATTTCATTTTGAATGAAACGATATCACTGCAACAAGGTACAGGGATTTCACTTATTTTCATTGGTTTAAGCTTATTTTTACTCCAGCCGAAGCTACCGAATCGTGATTAATAATAAAAAAGCATGACATAGATTTGTCATGCTTTTTCTTGTATTAAAATTGATATTTTATTGACTATGTACAATCAAACCATTTGGTCTAAAACGACTCATCATAATTTCATTAACAAATTTCCCATGAGCCTTCAAATTCCCAATCTTTACACCCTCTTCAATAAATCCAAACTTTTCATATAATGCTTTCGCTCCGGGATTCGTGTCTAATACCCCAAGTTCTACTCGCTCTAACATTAACCAATTGTCAGCAAGGTCAAGCATTTTTGTAAGTAACGCTTTTCCAATTCCTTTATTGTGATATTCGCTGTCTACCCCAATAAATAAATCTCCTGAGTGAGATCTACGTCCTGGACTTTGGGTTAAACCGACAAATCCAACAACTTCCCCATCATATTCTGCAACAAATTCAAATTGATTCGGTGCTAAATTTCGAATTCTATTCTCCATCGCATCCACACGCATGCTAGGTAAGAAAACCATATAAGGTAAAACGTCATCCTGTATACATATACGATGAATTGCTCTAGCATCTTGTATTTCTACTGCTCTAACGTTGATTCCCATTTTTCTTCCCTCCCTATAAATAACAGATTCTAATATCCTTCGCTATAATCCTTCTCATACGTTTTTCTTTATGTTATTTTTATATAATTATTTCAGCAAAACATTTTAAATTTGAACATCTAACATACTTAGGGTCTATTTAATTTTTCACCTGATTATACAACTTAAGTAGATTTTCTATTGGAATACCGTTTATTTTCATACCAGTTATATCACAATTTTCTATTTTAAGATTTTGAAGCTTACTATTACTTATTGTACTACCTTCCAAATCACATGTATCGAATGAAATAGGTTCCTTCTCGTCTCCAAGATTTGTATTTTTAAATTGGACTCCATCTAATGTCACCAAATTAAACTTACTACCAGAAAGATTTAAATCTGCATATGAGGACCCTCTAAAATTTATATTTCTAAACTTTGATTGACTTACATTACAATTACTCATATTCATATTCATTACATTACTACCAACAATTGAACTATTTTTTAAATTCACTTGATAATACTCTGTATTTGCTAAATTACAGTTTTCGTATTGTCTATTTTTCATATCTTCACTTTTAACTACGTTCTCTTCGTGTGAAGCTGTCTTTATTCTTTTCACGTAACAATACTCTTCTTCCGATTCAAAAATTGTTTGGTAGCCCATCTTTTTATAAAAGTGGTGATTATTAATTTGTCTACTCGATGTTTCGAGATCCCAAATCCTTATGTTTGGAAATTCTTCTTCTATTAATTTAATAACCTTCGATCCAATTC
This sequence comes from Bacillus sp. H1a, assembly GCF_000633475.1. NCBI lineage: Bacteria > Bacillati > Bacillota > Bacilli > Caryophanales > Bacillaceae > Bacillus > Bacillus sp. H1a. The sequence continues at coordinate 61,518 of NZ_AYMH01000064.1, forward strand.
CTTTTCCTTGATAAACAGGATCTACAAAAATACGATCAATTCTTCCATACGACTTACCAGAGATTGTAACTATAATTCCCCCGATAATATCTTTATCCATTATTACTTTGAAAGAATCCAGTTCTTCAATCGAATATTTCATCATTTCAACTGAAGAGTATCCAGGTGGCTGAATGTTATAATCAATTACATCATCTTGTCCGCATAGCCAACGTTTTGCTTCTTCATCGAATGTTTTTGTCATTATTTTTGTTAACTTTTCAGCATCTAAAATTGTAGCTTTTTCTATAGATATTATCGTCATTTCATTTTCCCCTTTATCATTACAAACCAATAACTTATGTGAACAAAAACGTTATTAATTTACTTTAGTTTTTAATACTTTTCCCATTATTACATAAGGAACATCATTTTTACTTGGATGAAATGGCTCCAATACATTCACCCAATCTAATCTTTCATATACAGAACGCGCCTTATCATTGTTTATTTGTGTTGTTAAAACGCTCGTTCTATTTGAAATTCCTTCTAATATTTCATTATGTAATTTCGTTCCAATACCTTCATTTCGATATTGTGGGTGAACTGCTAATTCTACAAATTCAAAACAATCTTGTAACCATTCCTCTACTTGCTCTAAATTTAACGCTTCTCTCATTAATTGATTATAGTACTGTCCCTCCATAGAGCGATAACCATAAGTAAAACCAACTACTTCATTTTCATCATTTATTGCTAATATACCTTTAAAACCTGGATATTCTATATGTCTTTTCATTCGCTCGATCATTTCATTGAAATTTGTTTTTTCAAATGCTTTACAATACAATTTTGCCATATTATCAATTAGGATCTCATCTTTTTCAATACTTACGAATTTCACTTTACTTCGCCCCCTACTAAAACGTTTGAACCCTTAAATAATTTTAAAATAAAGGAAATTAAAATCAATCACTCTCTTTACTATTAAACTACAAATCAACCTATATTTTCCACTGTCACTTAGTATCAATGAATAAAAAGAAGAGAACATGTAATATAAACATGTTCTCTTCTTTTTATTTATTTTCAATTTTATATAATTAAAAATTAGATATTACTTAAGCCACTCGTTACAAGTATTAACTTGCTCCTGTAAATCCTCTATAAATCGACTCGCATGATATCCATCACAAACCGCATGATGTACTTGAAGTGAAATAGGTAGCATAACCTTGCTTCCATCATTGAAATATTTTCCGCAAGTTATAATTGGTAATAAAAAATCACAATCATTATTAATATTAAGATTAAATCCAGTAAAACTAGTCCAAGGTATGCTAGAGATTGGAAACACATTTGGCGGAATATTTTCTTTCGTGAAGAGACCATGAACATTAGCATAACATCTTATATCCTCTTCATAGTTTTTATAGAAAGTATGAAAATTAATAGAATAATCTGTCCATATACTTGAAAAAGACTTATTTTCTTTATGAAAGATTGTATAGCTAGGTATCATTTCCTCCCAATACCCTAAAACTCCATCCTCATTAAAACATGTTCGAAATTCTTTATATTTATTTATCACTCTAGAAATTAAATAAATAAAAGTCGGATAAAATTTAATTTCCTTTTGATGTATTTCCTCTAATAATATTTTAATATCAACATTCACAGTCATACTAAACGTGCATTTTAATTTTAAATAATGTTCAAAATAATGCTTTCTATTCCAACTTTCTCTATCAATTACATGAAACTTCATTATTAATAACCTCCTAAAATTTTTTTATTTTAGAAGGCTAATTTTCTTGCTTTCACCACAACTATTCACTCCTTACAGTTTAAATTTAACCCCAAGTTTTTATTTAATTATATAACATCCGCCAAAATTCATTCACATATTTCTGGAAATCCATCCACATACTATTAATAAATCAAATGATATTTGAAGGATACATACTTGAATGACAAAAATGCAAATCAAAAAGCAAATGTTATCAAAAACACTACATCTATTCAAAATAATAATACTGTAAATCTTAATGTGGAAGTACAAGCAATGAACGGCTTATACGGAATGTCAGAAACGACTATTGAAGATGTTGACTACGCTGTAACTGATGATCTTACTTCAAAAAATAACTAACTTCATCTACATTTAGAAAAAAGCCAAAGAAAATATCCTTGGCTCTTCTATATTATATATTCATTTTTTGTACTTCTTCTCTTTTTTTAGAAAGTTTCCCTGGCCAAAAAGCAAAGCGCCCTAAAACAACTGTAATTGCTGGTACAAGTAACGGCCTAACAATAAACGTATCGAGTAAAACTCCAATCGCTGTTACAATACCAAATTGAACTAAAACTTGAATTGGTAACGTACCTAACACTGCAAAAGTTCCCGCTAAAATTAAACCTGCTGATGTAATCACACTTCCTGTTTGCATAACACCATTTTTCACTGCATCTAAATGATTTTGTTTTTTTCTGTTTTTCCATATTTCAGAAATCATAAAGATGTTATAGTCTTCTCCTAAGGCAACTAAAAATACAAATGCATATAACGGGATCGCACCTTGTATTGCAGGAGCCCCCATCCCAAAATGAAGTAAAATCCACCCTGCTCCTGAGGCAGAGAAGAATGATAAAACAACTGTTACAATTAAGTAAATCATCGCAACGATTGAACGTAAATACACGAGTAAAAGTAGAGCTATGATACTAATCATAACCGGAATAATTACTGCTTCATCACGCTCAGTAATTTGCTTTGTATCATATAAGGAAGCTGTTTCTCCGCCAATCCACAAATGATTCTTAGCGTTAGAAATGCCTTCTTCTTTTAATACCTTTTCTACACTATTTTTTAATTTAGGGATTTGATCTAATGCTTCTATAGAATATGGATTCTCCACTAAAGAAACTTCATACATTTGCAATTGATTGTTTTCTTTTCCCCTCATTGGTTCTTTCACTTTATTAACAAAAGATAATTTCTCTAATTCTTGTTTAATAGATAAATCTTTTCCTTTTGAATCAACTACAATCTTTACTGGTGCTAATTCTCCAGCTGAAAAATGATCAGTAATTAATGTAAATCCTTCGCGTGATGGCATATCTTTCGGGAAGGATTCTAACAAATCGTATGTGTATTGAATACGTGGTACAAATGAAGCCAATCCTCCTAATAAAACTACGGTTAGCATGATAATTGTCCACGGTTTACGTACAACAATATCGCCAAGCTTTTTACTAAAGGCCCCCTTTGTAGTTTTTACTTTTACTACTTTCTTTTTTTTATTTGCATACTCTTCATTCATTTCATCAGTTCTCGGTATAAATGGGAAAAATGCAGCTCTACCGAAAATTAATAATAATGCCGGAAGAATTGTTAATGCAGCAATTCCCATGATGAAAACAGCGACACTAAATGGGACTGCAAATCGATGAAAAGCTCCATAATGTGCAAGTAATAATGTTCCTAACCCTAGTACTACAGTTAGTGCACTCATGATAATCGCTCCGCCTGATGCTTTTATCGCAAGTTGCAATGCTTTATATTTACTTTTCTCTTCTAATAAGTACACTCTATATCTTGAAATAAGAAATAAACAATAGTCCGTTCCTGCTCCAAATAGTAAAACTGTCATAATCGATATAGCTTGTGCATCAACTTTAATCCATCCATTGTCTGCTAAAAAGCCCAGTGTCGGACTGATAATTCCATATGCAAAGCCAACAACAAGTAAAGGTAAGATTGCTAAAATTGGAGAGCGATACAATAAAATTAATAAAACCAACACAAGTAGTACAGTAGCAACTAATAATTTCACATCAGCTTGACTAAATAAACTTACCGCATCCGTTTGAATACCTACAGGTCCAGATAATCGAACATGTAAGCCAGAGTCACTAATTTTTTGTTTAAATGGATCTTCATCCTCCTTACTATTCACTATTTTTCTTAACTCTTCTAAATTACCTTTTAATATATCCGTTCCAGCAGTTTTATTAAAGAATACTGGTGTGACAAATGATGTACCATCTTTTGATGCATTTTTCGAAAGCACTTGCTCAGGGATTGTATCAAATGGTGGTAACAATGATTGCTCTTTTAAAGGGTCCGTTTTTAACTCTTTATAAACGTCCTGTATTAATTTGTAGTCTTTTGACTCTAACCCACCATCTCTATGCCATACAATTAACAACGGGTTTCCTGCATTATTAGGAAACTCTTTTTTCATAAGTGCTTCAGCTTGTTGTGACATAGCTGTTTCAGGTAAATTCTTCGGATTAAGATCCTTTGTACTATTTACTTGGGGCAACGTAAATGAAAGTACTAATGTAATAAGAATCCATACCGCTAATGTTATCCATTGCGTGTGCTTCCCTGCTACAAGCTTCCCTAACGTGCTTAACTGGTGTTTTTTCATAAAAACCCACCTTCCTTTTTTCTCCCACTATTAATTATATATACTGGTCAGTTAATTAATCAAGAATGACTAAAAATTATGTTATAATAACCTCAATAATTAATGTCAGGAGCGAATGTATTTGGAACAAAAACAACGTCCTATCGGAAGGCCCCGTCAAAATAAAAATACAAAGGCTACAAAGGAACTGATTTTAGAAGGTGCAACTCGATTATTTCTCACTCAAAATTATCAAGTTGTTTCGATGGATGAGGTCGCGAAAGAATGTGGCGTTACAAAGGCAACTGTATACTATTACTACTCAACAAAAGCTGATTTATTTACCGCTACAATGATTCAAATGATGGTTCGTATAAGAGAAAATATGGATCAAATACTCTCTACAAATAAGTCTTTGGAAGAAAGATTATTAGACTTTGCTAAAGTATACTTACACGCAACGATGGACATTGATATGAAAAATTTTATGAAAGATGCAAAACTCTCTTTATCTGAGGAACAATTGAAAGAATTGAAAAATGCCGAAGATAAAATGTATGAAGTATTGGAAAAAGTAATCTATAACGCAATGCACAATGAAGAAATACAAAATGGAAATCCTAAATTAGCTGCTCATGCTTTCGTAGCATTATTATCGATTGGAAATTATAAGGATGAGAATCACAATCCTATTCTTGTAGATATAGATGACTTAGCAAAACAAATTGTTTCGTTTTATTGGAATGGATTAAGTAACTAATATCGAATTAAAAATAGTTTAAGATTTACTTAATACAAAAGTAACTGTTTGCTTAAAACATGATTTGATTAATTAAATGTTGTTAACTTAGATAAAAGAGCATGTTATTGAAAAATAATGTTCAAAACATGCTCTTATTCATTGTAATTAATAAGTTTCTTCATATTATCGAGGGAATCCAGTATCTATTAATACTGCCATATCATCATCCCACAAAAGAATTGGATGAATAATATACCCATGAAATTCAAGATGCAACATCTCTACTCCCTTAGCAATCTCCATAACTTTAGTCCGCTTTATAATTAGGTTTTTGAAGTCTAAAAATAGGTTTAACTACAAAAAATTTAATAAATAAAGACCCCCTATCGTTTAATATATTTCGTCATTCCAATCGAGAATTCCTCAAATCCAATAGATTCATAGTACGGCTTCAAATCCTCAACACACATAAGTTGAGGAATAACTCTATTTTTCTCACAGTACCGGTTTAATCGCTCCACTATTTCCTTTCCAATTCCTTTGTACTGATATTCCGGTAATACACACACTCCGCAAATTATGCCCGTAATTACACCATCTGATATAACGCGCCCCATCCCTACTAATTTTTTGTTATCAAAAACATAAATTACACATTATTATTGGCAATAATATTGAGAGATATTAATAATGCAGCATAATGGTGGAATCTTTACCGCAATAATTACAGCACAAACAAAAAAAGCCGCATTTGCGACTCATGAACTTATAGAACTAACGCATGTGTTAGTTGAATTACTTATCGTTTAATCGCATCAACAATTAGCGATGGAAAACCAAGTTTATCTCCTTTATTTCTAGTGTCATACCTTTTTGAACGGAAAATAACACCATCTTTAGCATCCCATTCGTTGTAATAAAATTGTCCATTTTCATCACAATATTCAAGTAAAACTACTTCAAATCCAGCAGTTTCAAACATTTCAGTTAATGTTTTATAATTATGAACTATTTTATGGCTTGCAGCTGGATGGTCTTTAGGTCCAGGTCCGCCTACTTTAACGATATTTTGGTAGGTTTCATCTGGGAAAAATGCATCAGGGACACCACAACGAATATGGCCTGATGGTTTTAAAAATTCATAACAAATTTTAGCCGCTTTTACACCTTCTTCAAAAGTAAGATGTTCCCATACATGCTCAGCTAAAATGGCTGTAATGGAATTATATTCAAATCGTTCTTCCCAAGTAGTTTCAATTAATAAGTTAAGTTCATCTTCTTTAGTTTGAATCCAACCTGGGTTATTGTTAAATGCTCCAGCTCCAACTACTACTTTAATTTCAGTTTGTTTTATTGCCATCACTTTCACCTCATATGTACTTTAATTCATTAAATATTTTCTATGTTTACTATAAATTTTCCTTCTTCAACTAAAACTGCTAGTTAGTTCAAGAAAAAATCAATTACAATGAAAATCGAGATTACTATTAAACGAGCTTAGGATAGGATAAACAAGCAGGGCAATTGGGAGTATTACTACAAAATATTAAATTTGACTATTTGTTTTCTTCCCCACAAACAAGGGCAATTTAAACTGCAGAAGTAGCTACTAATTTAAAAGCAATTCCAGATACAAGATTATAAGAAAAAGAAGGTATCTCACCTTTGTGAGATACCTTCTTTTATATCAATCTATCATTATATTATCCACCAAAAACTATACAGCTACATACTATAAGAACAAACAACACTAATAAACTATTTGAGAAATGACCCATAGAATACTACCCCTTTATTTAATTATGTAAAAGATTTTACCATAAAATTATTTACAGCATAATATCTGAAAGAGACATTAGATTCATTAGTTTTTTATGTATAAAGTAATATTTTATAATCTTTACATTCTCCTCACATAAAAATACTTTAACTTTTCCTCTACTGCATTTCTCACGATTTAAATAACACCGTATTAGTAAATAAATATTTACTAATACCAATAAAATCATTTGATTTTAAATGAAAATAGTAATAAAATAATTACTAAATCAATAAAGGGAGCGAAAAATAATGACCAATAAAGAATTATTAAACGAATACATGAATTTATTATTAAATATGTCAGGTACTTACAAACTGTTATCTGAGAAATCTTCTGAATTTACACATTTAGAGCAACACGTAGTTGAGTATATTGCCCATCAAAAAGTCGCTGTAAATTTGAAAATGATTGCAAGTTACTTAAACATACCTAAGCAACAATTAAGTGTAACAGTTCGTAATTTAGAGCAAAATGGATACATTGTAAAAAAACAAGACAAAGTAGATAAACGAGCCGTTTTAATTTCCCTAACAGAAAAAGCTGAAAAAGTACATTATGAGAGATGGAAACAAATTTATAATAATTTCACAGATAGTCTTGAAAAACTAAATGAAGAAGATCAACGTGATTTAACTTACGGACTTTATAAAACAAATAAAATGCTCTCGAAAATGCTAAATAACGACTAAACGGATACAATAATTTATTGTTTATTATTAAACGGAGGATGTTTCATGATTAAAGAAATAGATTTACATTCAGTCCAAGGTACTATGCTTATTCCACTTTGGGGACGAGCGAACGGAAGTGAAAAAAATAAAGATATTTTAGATGATATGGAGGCTATTCGAATTATTAAAGATTGCGATTTTGATTTCTCTAGAATAGCTGACACCTTTGGTGAATACGGATGCATAACTTACATTGCCCGCGCACGAAAAATTGATGATACTATAAAACAATTTATTAGTAAACATCCGAATGCTACTATTGTAAATATCGGTGCTGGACTAGATACTACATTTTCAAGAGTTGATAACAGTACAATACATTGGTATAACCTTGATTTGCCCGATGCAATCTCTTTTCGTAAAATATTAATTGATGATTCACCACGAAATATAAGCATCGCTAAATCATTTTTTAATACTTCTTGGTTCGACGATGTAAAGTATGATCCAAAGGACGGAATCCTTTTTATATCCGCAGGTGTTTTTTATTACTTTAAAGAAGAGGAACTTAAAAAAATCATTGTCGCTATGGCAAAGCGTTTTCCTGAAGGAGAGTTATATTTCGATGCGGAATCAAAGTTTGCACTAAAGCTTTCCAATGCTACTGTAAAAAAATCTGGTAATAACGGTGCTATGATGCATTTTCATGTCAATAATCCGAAGGCAATAGAAAAGTGGTCTTCTAATATAAAAGTGTTAAGCTGCTCCCCCTTCTTTAAAGATATACCTACAAAAAAAGATTGGGATGGTAGTACACGTATAATGATGCGGATTGTAAATTTAATAAAGATGTTGAAGTTTGTTCATTTGCGATTTGAAAAATGATCAATCTATAGCTTATATATTATATCGTATACAAAAAAGACCTCAATATAATCCTTTCTGTTTAAGTTTTTGTCATTATATCGATAGTAGAAACCTCTTCGTAAGTGAACATTTTGTGAATGTTCTCAAAGCGATTTCAGACACCTCCCCTTTTTCACTCAAAATTCTCATGTTTAAAACCTTTATTTTTCATAAAGGTTTTATATATCCCAATGTTGTATTACTACATATACCATTTTTTCGATATCAATACTTAAAAATAAGGAGATTAAATAATGGAACAAACCATTCATATTGACGGTTTCGTCAAACCTGGGTTTGAAAAAGTTAAGGATGCATTTATAGAAAATTTTACAACTCGTGAAGAATTAGGGGCGGCATGTTGTATCTATTACAATAGTGAGTGTGTTGTTGATCTATGGGGTGGTTATCGTGATCACCAAACTAAGGAATTTTGGACAGAAGATACAGCAGTTCTCATATTTTCTGGGACAAAAGGGTTTGCTGCTCTTGCATTAGCTTTAGCTCATTCAAAAGGGTATATAGATTACGATGAAAAAGTATCTACTTACTGGAATGAATTTGGGAGAAATGGAAAAGAAAACATTACAGTCCGGCAGTTACTTGCACATACAGCGGGATTATGCTGTATTAATGAATTACCATTACATACACTTAGTGACTTTGATACAAAAAACGTTGCCCCGTATTTAGAAACTATGAAGCCAGCTTGGGAACCTGGTACAAAACATGGTTATCATACTTGGACAATAGGCTGGTTTATAAGCGAGTTAATTCGTCATGTAGATCCGAAAGGAAGAAATCTTACTCAATTTTTCAATGAAGAAATTTCAGGGCCCTTGCATGCCGAAATGTATATTGGCATCCCCTCTTCTCTTCCAGATGAACGAATTGCGACTATTAAAGGAATCCAATCTATATTGGATATATTTAAAAACTTCAGCTCTTTTCCTAAAAGCTTACTATGGGCATTTATGAATCCAAAATCATTAGCAAAACGTAGTATGTTAGATCCAAAAGGATTATTAGCTCATGATAATTTCAACCGAAGAGAATTACGAGAAGTAGAATTCCCATCTGGAAATGGTATTGGGGTAGTACGTGATATGGCCAAAATATATAGCGAATTTGCTAATGGTGGTCCTCACTTAGAAATAATCCCACATACATTAGATGAATTGTCCAAACCACCTATCCAAACGAAAAATGGCTGGCATGATGTTGTCCAAACCGTCGACACGGCATTTTCATTAGGATTTTTCAAGCCGTTAACAACCGGTTCTAATTATGGAAATTCTTCATGCTTTGGTCATCCAGGGGCAGGTGGCTCTTTATGTTTTGCTGATCCAATAAATCGAGTTGGTTTTTCATATGCAATGACACGGGTTGGTATGCAAATGTTTGATGACCCTAGAGAAACGGCAATCCGTAAAGCTTTTTATAAAATAATTCTATAATTTCCGTTTAGGTATATGAAAAAACGCTAGGAGGAAGATTATGAGAGAGAATGAATTGTACGTTTATCACATTGTTACTAGAAAAAAAATGAACCTCGGACAAATCATTAACTTTAACAAAAATCAAACTAATACCCTATATCACTTCTTTTTTGAAAGAGAACAATTAAATTCTAATGGTGAAGACTCCATTCAAATTTTAAAAAATCATTATACCAATGAGGAATTACATATAAATATTGAAAATGCTAAAGTAGTTATGGATTATATGGATCAAACAATTAGAGCGGTTAGAGAAACTATTGTAGAAATGGTTAGACTGCAAGAATTTCCTGAATCCCCTTCAAGGTTGTCTTGCTTATATGCTGCCAAAAGCTATGAAGATGCTTTGAAATGGAAAGCGCTATTTGATTCTTACAATCGAGAGGTTTTACAGATTGTTAAACTACGAGTAATCGGCAGTTCTTTTGAAGGTGACGGAAACCTTTTACCAAAAGAAGATGCTATTCCTTTTTCTCAAAAAATTGAACAGGCTAGAGAGTATTGGCAAGGAAATGTTAGAAATGAACTTCCTGAGCTACTGATTAATGGAAAAATTGAAGTGATGGAAATTATAGATGATTTTTCACCAATTCATATTTAACACATTATCCGAAAGAAGTCTCCTTCCTCAAGCGTTGTAAAGGACGATAGTCCAACGGTAGGTGGGAGATGAATTTCGGTTGGGACTAGATATTTAATTATTAAAAAGAGTATTGAATTAACTTTCAATACTCTTTTTGTGTAGTTAAATTGTATTTGGTCAGAATATGCATCAATTTAATTAGAGTTAGATTTTACAGATTAACCATTTCATAACCATTTACAAAGTACGTTATTGTTTCTAACTCCTCTTCATTTAATTCTCTATCTAGTTCTTGTTTATACGCTGCCTTTATCTTCTCTACATCACCTTTATGTATCTCCGTATATGTTCCTACTGTTTTTAATAAACGAATTTCTTGCAAAAATTCATTTCGATCTATAGCTTTCCCATGTGAAAGAATATAAGTCTCGGCATCAAATCCCTCTAATTCTTGTATCAATTTAAACGTTCGTTTCGTCGTATAGTTCCACTTCGAAGAAAAAATATCTGCATAAATACAGTCTCCTAAAAACAATATCTTTTCTTCTTTAATATAAATGACAACGGAGTCATGTGAATGATCTCCACCCACATGTTTTAACACACATGTCACATCACCAAGATCTAATTCAAGTTGTTTCTGAAAGGTTAAGGACGGCGGAATAATTTGAATATTTCTCGGTTGTTCATTGAACTCTTTTTTTATACAATCCGCACAAAATTCAATTTCTGTGCCTTCTTTCACTCGTGCATCCAATGCCTCATCTGTCCACTCATAAGAAACAATTGTGTTCATCTCTTTTTTTGTTTCAGAATGTGCGATAGACAATGCATTTTTTAATACAGGCAATCCAAAAATATGATCCCAGTGCCAATGCGTTAATGCTACAAAATCAGGATTTGAGATATTTTTCTCTTTTAACATTTCTAAAAACAATTGTGCATGTGCTTCTGAATTACCTGCATCTATCATCAAAGTCTTTTCTTTTCCAACAACCATTCCTAAGATAGGTCTATCCGTCTCCGAAACAGGTGTCATATACCAAAATGAGTGTCCAATTTTTTTAATTTGCTGCATAACTATTTCCTCCATTTACTACTATTCTCTTCAATATTCCGTATTTATAAAAAAGCCTTTTAGCAAAAATGCTGTTTTACTGTTCTTTATTCATATACTGTTCATGTACTCGCTGCATTAAATCACTCAGCTTCTTTTCAGACGGGTGTTCTTGGTTCTCTGGTACTTCCCTACCAGAGGTTGAAAATTCTTCAGAACATGCTGTACGGGTCACCTCTAGTTTAGCATGCGGGAATGTGCGCTCATTTGATTCCCCAACGTTTTCGGTTATGCTTCCATTTGAACCAGGGTGTATGCAGCTAGAGTCAAGCTTTGTACGCTTTCCTTCTTTGTTTACTGTGTAATATATATCATTTACTGTGCCATATTTCATATTTTTTGTAGATGTCACAGCGGTCCCGTCAGCTGAGAAAGTGACAACACTAAATCCATCTTCTTCTCGTAACAACTCAGCTCCAGGTACGTTGTAAAGAACAAGTAGATCCCCTTCGTACTCTTCAGGAATTAAGTATATAGTATCAGTAGTTTCTTTACCAAAACTGATACATCCGCTTAATGATAACGTTAATATGATTCCAAAACAAAATGTGATTTTTTTCACATAAATTCCCCCACTAGTTACAATGTTTATATACTTTTCATTATACAATGCTATAAATTTCTTTGGATAGAATAAATTGCTATTATTCATAATCCGTTGAAGCAAGTGCATCTGGTTCACTCGATGAGTTATAGCGTGTGATATTAAAACTTTTATTCTGCAAATAGTGGGATAAAAATTAACACGGTATTTTAGGCTACCGTGTTAATTCCACTTTCACTCCATTGTCTATCCATTTAAATTGATTTTGATGTGTATTCGTAAGAAAATGTTGGAATCCATGTCCTACCATAAATGCTAACGGAATCGTTTCTTCAATCTTCAATTGTAAGCAGTCTTGTTGTAGCCATTTTACTTTTTTACACTCCGTAGATTTTCTCTTCGCTTCAGCAAGCATTCCTTCATGTATATCTACACCAATCATTTGATATCCGCTTTCTATAAATGGAATTGTAACCCTTCCTGTTCCACAAGCAATATCTAGAATCCATTCATTTTGTATACTTAGTTTTTGTGCCCATGAAAGTAAAAACGGAAAATCTGACAAACTTTTATTTTCTATATCATATCGTTTTGGATTTTCATATTCTGATAGACTCCACTTAGTTTGCAAACTTATTCCCCATTTCATATTTCCACTTAAATTTAATATATAAATTATAACGAATTATTAGTTTTTTCTCTATAATCAAACACGATTATTTGGACTAACCTGCCTCTCCCATTAGTAAGCTAAAAACAAGGGTATAGAATCGGAGTGTGATACTATGGAACGATTATGGATTCCAATGATTGTTACGTTTTTTTCATTCGGTGGATTACTATTAGGCGGTGCTGTTGGCATTGCTACGCGCCAGCTAATTGAAGAAAAAATGCATCGTTTATACGCATTATGTGGTGGTATTTTACTTGGATTATTATCACTTGAAATTATTCCTGAAACATTTTCAAGCTATGAAATAATTGGTCCTATACTTGGGATTGCTATCGGAGTATTAGTTATGAGTTTATTAGATAATTATTGCCATCATCCAATGATACATAAAAAAGATCAACAAGCATGGCAAACCTTCCTTTTTCTTTCTTTCGCTATATTTATTCATAATATGCCGAGTGGCTTTGCGTTAGGTACAGCTTTTATAAATCATAATGACTCTGCCATTCCTTTCTTACTTGCGATTGTTATTCACCATATTCCAGAAGGATTAGCGTTAATCATTCCATTTCTTTTTACAAAGCATAAATACATTTCATTTTTATTAACAACTTTATTACTTTCCCTAATTCTAGGTACCGGTACTGTTTTTGGCATTATGATGGACGGGAAAGCTCCCCTTTTACAAGGACTGATTATGGGAAGTGCAATTGGTTCCCTAGGTTATGTCACAATTCATGAAATGCTTTGGAAAGCAAAAAAACAGTTAACTTTCCTTGCGTTTCTATCATGGTCTATTAGTGGCTTTTTACTTATAACAGTCTTCGCCCTTTTTACTGGTCATCATTAAAACAAATATGTTTTATTATTTGTATATTTTTCCTTTTTCTCCAAAACATAATAGTATCTACCTATTACAAGGAGGAACGATTATGTTTGGAAAAACAGCCGGTGAAGCACTAGTTGACCTATTAATTGATTGGGGGGTAGAGCATATATATGGTATGCCGGGAGACTCTATTAACTCTATTATTGAGCCTTTAAGAAAAAAACAAGATAAAATCAAATTCATTCAAGTTCGTCATGAGGAAGCTGGCGCACTCGCAGCCGCAGCCTATGCGAAGCTAACAGGAAAACTTGGCGTTTGTATGGCTATTGCTGGACCTGGAGCAATCCATTTACTCAATGGTTTGTATGATGCGAAACTCGATCAAGCTCCTGTACTAGCAATTACAGGACAAGTTGAAAGCGATTTACTTGGAACAGGATTTTTCCAAGAAGTAAACTTAGAAAGAATGTTTGATGATGTTGCGGTTTATAATCAACGAATTATGTCAGCTGAACAGTTACCCGCTGTAGTGAATCAAGCGATTCGAATGGCATATACGAAAAAAGGTGTATCTGTTCTTACCATTCCAGATGATGTCCCAAAATTTGAAGTGAAAAATGGAGCACGTATTACAAACTCTTCTTTCACATTACCTGAATTATTTCCGCAAAATGAAGATTTAACTTTAGCAAAACACGCATTAAACGAAGCGAAAAAACCTGTTATTTTAGCTGGTAAAGGCGCAAAACATGCGAGAGAGTCTTTACTTGCATTTGCTGAACATATCGGTGCTCCAATCGTACTTACATTACCCGCTAAAGGAATCATCCCTGATGAACACCCTCTTTGTATTGGCGGATTAGGGTTAATCGGAACGAAACCTTCATATGAAGCAATGAAACATGCGGATACTTTAATTATGGTTGGGACTTCTTATCCGTTCACTGGGTTCTTACCCGAACAAGCAAAAACACTTCATATTGATACAGACCCTGCTCAAATCGGGAAACGTTATGCGACAGATATCGGATTAGCTGGTGATGCTGATAAGACATTAAAATGGTTAATTGCAAATGTAGAAAATCATGAAGACTATTCGTTCTTAGAACACCACCAAGAAATGATGAAAAAGTGGGAAGAAAAATTACACAATCAAGAAGAAGATTCTTCGACCCCAATTAAACCACAGCGAGTTATGCATGCTCTGCAGAAAGTAGCAGAAGATGATGCAATCTTATCTGTCGATGTCGGAAATGTAACAGTGTGGACAGCAAGGCACTTCCGTATGACAAACCAGCAATTTATCATTTCTAGCTGGCTTGCCACACTTGGTTGTGGCTTACCTGGTGCACTTGCTGGAAAAATTGCTTTCCCGGATAAACAAGTGTTTGCAGTTTGTGGTGACGGCGGGTTTGGAATGACAATGAACGACTTTGTAACAGCTGTTAAATATAAACTGCCAATCGTTGTCATCGTATTAAACAATAATAAGATCGCCATGATTAAATTCGAACAAGAAGTTATGGGTAATATCGAATTCGGCACAGACTTAACGAATCCTGATTTCGCTAAATACGCAGAGGCTTGCGGCGGTATTGGATATCGAGTTGAGAATTTAGATGAACTACTCCCTGCTTTTGAAAACGCAGTAAAACAAAATAAACCGTGTATTATTGATGTAGTAGTAGATGTAAATGAAGCACCAATGCCAGCAAAAATCACATTTGGTCAAGCGGCCGGTTATACGAAACATATGATAAAAGAATTATTTGAAGAAGGTAAGATTGATCTACCACCACTTTAAAATATAAAAGAAAGATAGCTGAAAACAATTTATCTTCAGCTATCTTTCTTTATTTTTGTACCTCTCTATAGAAAGAAAAATCATTCACAGTAGGTTGTATTTGTTTCTCTACTTTCACTTCTTCCTTCTTCCGATTCGCTCTTCTAACATTTCCTAGCTTAATCGCATCTTGCATACTATTACTAATAAGATTTCCTGACAAGATTGTCATACTATAGAAAGCGATTGGTATAAGTACAATCCATGTATGTGTAGTTAAGTGACGGAAATTTTGACCAATTAAGCCTGTCCATTCTTTCGTTACACTATCTGGATCCATTCCACTGAAGGTTATTGTTCCACCAAAAAATAATTGCAACAAACCAAGGTGTAAGAGAAGTAATAACGTACTCACAAATTGTTGGGCTACTAATAAAAGAAATGATGGTAACATATGCGGCCATATATGGCGCTTCAACCTCTGCCACTTACTTCCACCGAGCACAGTGGCTGCCAATATAAATTCTTCTTTCTTAATACGTTTTACTTCTTGCGCTATATACAACATAACTGTTGGTACAGCAAGACATGCAAGAACTATAATTTGAAATGCCACTCGCAAATACAACGGCACAACTTCTTCTCCACTATCAAACGTTAAAACTTCATTTAACATAAAATAGGAAATCATAACCATTGGTACAATACTAAAAGGATCAAAAAAAGATGAAATAACTGGAAATGATCTTTTACTGTACATTCCTAGTAATAAGCCAATAACTCCACCAATTGCCACACGTAAAAATGCGATAACGATACTTGCACCGACTGTCCATTTCGCTCCTTCTATTATTAACTGGACAAGGTCGCGTCCTTTCGCATCACTACCGAACCAAAATTTACTCGATGGTGAAAACGGAGCTGCCTCTAGTTCTCCTTTTTCGTTATACATCATCGTAAGTTCACGAATATTCCCATCGAAAAACAACGTATTCCCAATACTAACAATCATAAGTACACTTAAAAAAGTGATACCTAGCCAAAATCTCACATCTTTTTTTACAACTTGCCACATATTATACACGCTCCTTTATAACATTTTGTAAGAACGTATGTAATAAACGAAATAGTATAAAAAGCGGTACGTATAATATTATTAAACTTACTGTAAATATTTCTAACTTTGAATTTTCTTTTACAAAAACAAACATGCCGTACGTATTAAATATCCATTCAATAATATATAAATTTGATAACATGAATAAAATATTTGTTTTTGCATAATAGATTGTTGTTAACAAGACATTTCTTGAAATATGATGTGTTAAAATATGTCGTAAACTTAGCCCTTTACTCTTCGCAAATATACTATAATCTTTTTCCATTTCTTCTCTAAATCGTAATAACAATAGTTTTATAAATAGTAACGTTGTTGGTATCGTAAGACATATAATGGGTAACAACCGTACTCTCTCTTCTCCTATTCCAGCAAGTTTTATTGGCATAAATCCTGTTTTTTGAAAAACAATTACGACAAGAAGTTGCGATAATAAAATAAGTAAAATATCCGGTATACTTTCAAGAGTAAGAAAAACCCCATTCCACACTTTCTGCTTCATATGAGAACGCTGCAATACCCAAACGACAAGTACATATGCTATAAGCAAAGACAGTAAAAAAGCTGAGAGAAATACGATCATCGTTTCAATATAATGAATCCAAATTTGTGGAAATAATTTTCTTGAGTCTCGAAATCCAAATGTAATTTCACCCGGTCGAAGTAACTTCCCTCCAAGAAACACAATCGTGTTCCAAAAACCGATTAAATCAATTTGCAATCCTTTAAATAAACGAGGGAGTGCACCTAGACAGATTATACACAAAATTGCAGCAAATAACTGTAAACAAGTAATCCCACACCATCTAACAATTCGTATCAACATAACTATTACCCCTTGATTTCTTGATAGAATATTCAGAAATAAAAAACCAGATATATTACATCTCTTCAGTTACATCCTGCACTCGCTTTTTCCCATTAGGTAAAATAGCTTGATATAAACACGTAACAAATAATAATAAACCAAATAAAATAATATACAATGTATCTGCACCAATCCATTTTGGGAACAACATTGCTATTGCACCTAGAGATAACAGTTGAAACCCTGTTGTTAATGGACTCAGTAAACTTTGAACGCGCCCCATAAATGACTCTTCTACAATTTTATACATCCAGCCTGATATTGCGATATTAATGAACGGTAGAAAGAAAGTTGCAAAAGCTATACATACATAAAAAGACCATACGTGATTTACAAAGTAGCACATACCGAAGAAGACTCCTGAGCCGGCCATCCCAAAAACAATAATAGATTTTGGTGCATATTTCTTACCTGCACTCGTTGCTACTACACTCCCGACTAGTAATGAGATCCCTCCAACTATCCCACCAACCATTGCTAAACTTTCATACGTTTCTGGAGCTAATTTGTATTTTAATATGTAAGTAGTCGATACGCTTAAAATGCCATTTAATAGTCCAAATACGATAAATCCTAATAGTAACTTTTTTAAAGTTTCATTTTGGTATATATACTTGAGTCCTTCTTTAAACTCTGTTATTAACATCTTTAGGTTAACTTCATTCCATTTTGTTCTACCATTCGGCAAACGAACACTTTCTGGAATTGAAATTGTTTGAATTAAAATACCACTCGCAATAAAGGTGAATGTATTAACTAAAATGCTCCCATAAATTCCAAATGTCCAATATACCATTGTTGCAATTCCTACACCAAATAAAGCATACAAACTAGTTACCATTTGATTAATACCTGCTGCTGCACCGTATTGATCTGATTCTACTACTCCCTGAATCATAGCCTGCTCAGATGGGGAGAAAAATTGAATACATGCATTTTCCAAAAATAAAAATATAAAGACAAGTATAATCATCCCGTAATAAAGCGAAATTAGAATTCCGATATTACAGAGAGAACAACATATATTACTTACCGTACAAATACGTTGTCTATCAAATCTATCCACTACTGTCCCTACTAATAGAAAAAAGATTAGTGCAGGTAATGCAATCATAATTTGCGTCGTCGTTGCGTAAACTGGCTGTTTTCCGTATTGATCTAACAAATAAAACATTAAAGATATTCCAGCAATCATAGAACCGAGTCTCTCTAAAATATTTGCTAGAAAAAAGCGTACATAAATTTTGTTGCGAAATAACTGTAGCATTTCTTTCATACGTAATATCCTTTCTCTCGACAAAATATTATTATTTCAGTCATTTCTCGGAAGTCATATTATATTTTTTCGACCATTATCCAATCTTTTCCTTCTTTATAAAAAACAACCTAAAAAAAGACCCTTGTTCAATAATACAAGAGTCTTTGCATTTCTCTTCGCTTCACGAAGCTGGAGTTGATATTTATCTAAAATCTCTAAACCTTTTCGCTAATTATTCTAACTATTTATTTCATCCCAATCTTTTTGTACATTATTAATTTCCCATACACTTCTTAACTTTTTACTACAATAACCCTTAATATTTTCCGAATATTCAATATCACCCGTGAATTTAAATCATTAGAGCTTGATAACATCTCACGTACACGTCTTTATATAAACACACATAAAAAAGCCCTTGTTTTCATAACAAGGACTTTTTTATTAAACTATTTCGCTACCTCTTCTTTCGGCATTACCATACCTTTATAAAGTTGGACAGTAATCCAATAATAAATGAAATAAATTACTAAAAAGATTCCTATTGGCATCCATACTTTTACAAACGGGTCAACTAATATAAAGCTAAATAAGTTAAGACCTACTAACACGTGGGAAATTCCAATGATCGCTGGGAAGATAAATAAATATGAAATCTCTTTATATATACTTTTTGTTAACATACTACGTCTCACACCGATTTTTCGTAACATTTCATAACGTCGTACATCACGAGAAGCACCCGTTAATATTTTGAACATAAGGGAACTTGCCATCATTGCTAAAAATGCAATTCCAAGGAAAAATCCCATAAACATTGTTCCGCTCATGAAGCTATTCATGAATTGATATATCGTCATTTTCGTAAATAAATTTACTTCTTCACCAGTTGTTTTTTCAATCATTTCTTTTTGTCTTTTATCTATATCAATCAACAACGGTTTATATTTTTTCATATCATCTACTTTTGCTAACGTTACAGTATGTTCAGTTCCTTGAATTCCTTTATAATGCTCTTCGTCTGCAATTCTTACAGGTTTTCCGTTAAATTGATTATGGGTAATTTGTATCTCTCTTACAATTGCATCCTCCCAATCTTTTGGCATACGCGGAAGTTTATTTGCTACATCCGGAGCTTCCAAAGCAGAATATACAGGTTCAGTTAAAGGCTCATTTACACGTTTACGAGCAGGCTCTTTTAAAGTTTTTGTATCAAAATGATCGGAAACAAGTGGTGGTTTCGCAGTTAAATCGTTACGTAAATAATACACTGCTTCTCCATCAACTTTATACTTATATTTTCCTTCTTCTACAATATTCATATCTTTTAATGCCGCTTCATCTTTTTCATTTGGATCATGTATTACGACATCATATACACGTGAAAAGTCTGTCATAATGCCTACATTCTTCTGAAACGCCATACCTGCTGTCATCGCACCTGCACCTAATGCAATTAACATCGCTACAGTGCCAAGTACTCTCGATAAACTAGTTACTCGAAAACGTAACTGTGCATAAGTAAAACTATTTAATCCCGTTTCATTTCGTTTTTTATTCCCCTTAATTTTCATCACAAACAGTGGGAGTAATGAGCTGAAAATGAAATACGTTCCTAATGTCGTAACAATTGTCGCTATTATAAATCCTAGTTCAGCAAATAGTTTTATATTTACCATAAAATAATATCCTGTACTTACTAGCAATACACCTAGTACTGTCATAATAACAGTGCGGGTTTTACTTTTCTTAACCTCATCTTGCGTTTCATCTTCACGTATTAACTCTAATTCTGTTTTACGTAATAATCGGAAACTATTCATTAAACCAGTAATGAAAAATAATATTAAGAAGAAAATAGATGTAACTAATATAGCTGGTGTGTATACAGATGCATAATTACCTTTTGCTGAAATTTCCATTCCGTTCATTAGAAAATTCCCCGCTACACTAGCAAGTACTATTCCTACTAGAATACCGATAATAATACTGACAATACCCATACCAAAAGTTTCAACAAATAATAATTGCGCTACTTTTTTCTTTTTCGCTCCAAGCATCATATACATACCGAGTTCTTTCCTTCTTAATGTAAGTAAAAAAGAATTGGCATATATGATGTAAAAAACTGTAATGAAAGAAAGTAATATTGCACCAACCCAGAAGACGAGCCTAATACTACTAATGAGACTATTATCTTTTGTAAATTCACTATTCATTGCCATCGTTTGGAACATGTAAAATATACTAATACTAATGACTAGACCAATAAGTAAAACCATATAATCTTTTAACATCTTTTTCATACTATGACGTGATAATTTGAATAACATAGTCTTGCCCCCTTACTTAGACTCAGCAGCTGAGCCCATATGAGCAAGCACACCTAAAATGTCTTGATAGAAATTTTCTCGTGTTCCTTGACGCTTTAACTCTTTATATAGAAGACCATCTTGAATAAATAAAATACGCTCACAATAACTCGCACTAAACGCATCATGTGTAACCATTAAAATACTTACATTGTGATTTTCATGTAAATCTTGCATTGCCTCTAATAAACTTTTTGCATTTTTACTATCAAGTGCGCCGGTCGGTTCATCTGCTAATACAATTGCTGGATTATGTACTAAAGCACGTGCTGCCGCTGTTCTTTGCTTTTGCCCTCCAGAAACAGCAGTCGGATATTTTGTTAATATTTCAGTAATCCCTAATTTCTTTGCAACCTCATTTACTTTTCCAGTAATCTCACTTGACGGTACGCCTTGCAGAGAAAGTGGTAAAGCGATATTTTCATAAATTGATAAGTTTTCTAGTAAGTTAAAATCTTGAAAGATAAACCCTAATTTTTGAGAGCGAAAATCCGATAATGCATTACCCTTCATAGAAGTAATATTTGTGCCAGCTATTGTAACGCTACCACCTGTCGCTTGATCAAGTGTACTAATCACATTAAGTAATGTCGTTTTTCCAGATCCAGAAGGACCCATAATCCCGACAAATTCTCCTTCTTTTATACTTAACGATACACCCCTTAACGCTTTTGACTGATTCTCATTCCTTTTTCCATACGTTTTTTCTACACTTTCTACAGTAACTACATTTGTTGACATCTCTTTCACTCCATCCCTTTTGTATAATATTAATTTCTCATATATTTCTTATCTTTTTCTCATGTAAATCCTTAAGAATTTTTTAACTTTTCAAACACAAAGAGATACATAAGTAGCATGAACCTTTTTCCTACTTCATCTTCTCACTTTTCTAAAACTCGTTCATTCGATTTCTCTTACATTTACCTTACATTTTTGTAAGGTAAAAAAGAAAACACACCACTTTATAATGGTGTGTTTTCTTATCAACCCTATTTTCTATTTTTTATTTCCTTTTTCATACTTTCCACAAATACATCTAGTGCAACAATTTCTGACTTCTCCTCACCATATTTTCTCACATTTACAGCTTTGTTTTCCATTTCCTTATCCCCAATAACAAGAACATAAGGAACTTTTTGCATTTGCGCTTCTCTTATTTTATATCCTAATTTTTCTTCTCGCATATCTCGTTCAACACGAATACCAGCTTGAGCTAATTTATCTGCAACCTCATTTGCATATTGTACATGGACTGCATTTGAAACTGGAATTACTTTCACCTGAACTGGTGCCACCCATGCCGGGAACGCGCCTCCAAAGTGCTCAATTAATATTGCTAAAA
Source organism: Bacillus sp. H1a (assembly GCF_000633475.1). Lineage (NCBI taxonomy): Bacteria > Bacillati > Bacillota > Bacilli > Caryophanales > Bacillaceae > Bacillus > Bacillus sp. H1a. Next base: position 84,041 of record NZ_AYMH01000064.1, read on the forward strand.
AGCGGTCTAAAGATCCTAAAACTGCTCGATGAATGACAACTGGTCTTCTCTTTTCATTATTCTCATCAATATAATTTAAATCAAATTTCTCTGGCATTTGGAAATCTAGTTGGACTGTTCCGCATTGATGACTTCTATTTAAAGCATCTTTAATATGGAAATCAATTTTCGGTCCGTAAAATGCACCGTCACCTTCATTTAGTCTATATTTATAATTTAATGATTGTAATACATTTTCTAATGCTGCTTCTGCTTGCTCCCATAATTTATCGTCTCCCATTGAATCTTCTGGACGAGTAGAAAGCTCTACTTCATATTCGAACCCAAAAGTTTTGTAGACGTAATCAATTTGCGCCAGAACTGATTTAATTTCATCCTCAATTTGTTCTGGTGTTACAAATAAATGAGCATCATCTTGGCAGAAAGTACGAACTCTTAATAATCCGTTTAAAGCGCCACTAAATTCATGTCGATGTACTTGACCGAACTCACACATGCGTATCGGTAATTCGCGATAAGAATGCAATTTATTTTTAAACATAAGCATATGCCCTGGGCAGTTCATCGGTTTTAATGCAAAACTTTTATGATCTACTTCTGAGAAATACATATTGTCTTTGTAATGTCCCCAGTGCCCTGACTTCTCCCATAATTCTTGGTTCATCATAAAGGGAGTACGCACTTCTTGGTAATCATACTCTTTTTGAATTTCTCTTAGAAACGATTCTAACTCATTTCGAATAATCTGCCCTTTCGGTAAATAAAACGGCATTCCCGGTGCCTCTTCAGAAAACATAAACAATTCAAGTTCACTACCTAATTTTCGATGATTTCTCTTCGCAGCCTCCTCAACAAAATGCAAATACTCTTCTAATTCTTTTTGAGAAGCAAATGCAACACCATATATACGTTGAAGCACTTGATTGTTACTATCCCCTCGCCAATATGCACCTGAAACGTGAGTTAATTGGAATGCTTTCAAATAACCTGTAGATGGTAAATGTGGTCCTCTACATAAATCTACAAATTCACCTTGTTTATATAGTGTTACACTTTCCTCATTAGGAATTGCTTCTAAAAGCTCTAATTTCAAGTAATCGTTCATTTCTTGAAATAATTTTTTTGCTTCTTCTCGAGAGACCTCAACTCGTTCTATCTTTACATTTTCATTTATAATATTTTTCATTTCTTTTTCGATTTTCGGTAAATCTTCTACGTTTACACTACTTGGAAGATCCATATCATAATAAAATCCATTTTCAATAACAGGCCCTACTCCAAGGTTTACATTACCATAAATTCTTTTTACAGCTTGCGCTAATATATGTGCCGCAGAGTGTCTTGCAATTTTCAACCCTTCATCTGAATCCATAGTAATGATTTCAACTTTCGCATTTTCTTCAATGTTTCGACGTAAATCAAAAGGCTTATCATTAACTTTTCCTGCGACTGCTTTCTTTTTCAAACTACTGCTAATCGAGCCTGCAATTTCTTCTAAAGTAATTCCTTTCACAAATTCTTTAACACTTCCATCTGGAAATTTAATTTCAATCATCTGTTCTTTCATTTTTCATCTCTCCATTTCATAATAAAAAGCACACTCATCCCTAAAATAGGGACGAGCGTGCTTATACCCGTGGTTCCACCCAGATTCCCATCGTAAAAATACAATGGCTTCTTTTACGGTAACGTCGCTTACACGGCACTAGATACTTGATTTCCCCAGTGCAGCTCTAAGGTGGTAAGTTATTTTTCTGCGTTAGGAAGTTCTCAGCTTTCCTTCCTTCTCTGTATAACCGGTTAAAATAACTCGTGTCCTTTTCTTCGCTTATTATAAAATTGAATGCAAAAAAGCATATTCATCCCTAAATATAGGGACGAATATGCTTATATCCGTGGTTCCACCCAGATTCCCATCACAAAAAACATAATGGCTTCTTTTGCGATAACGTCGCTTACACGGCACTAGATACTTGATTTCCCCAGTGCAGCTCTAAGGTGGTAAGTTATTTTTCTGCGTTAGGAAGTTCTCAGCTTTCCTTCCTTCTCTGTATAACCGGTTAAAATAACTCGTGTCCTTTTCTTTGCTTTTAAAAGTACATCCATTAATTGTTATTTAATATATCTTATTCATTTTATTTTTGCAAGTGTTAAATAATATTATTTATTTAACTTAAAAAAGTGACACCAAAAAAATTTTGGTGTCACTTCTCAATTTTACCAATCTTGTGGTTCGTAATTTAAGTCTGAAAATAGGCGTTTTTTCTCTTTTTTCGTTAAATCTCTCCACTGTCCAACTGGTAAATTATTCAACTCTATATTCATAATTCTCGTACGTTTTAACGTGTATACTTGATAACCTAAAGCTTCACACATACGGCGAATTTGACGATTCAGCCCTTGTGTTAAAATAATTTTGAACTCATATTTTGATAACTGTGTGATCTCACAAGGAAGCGTTTTTGTTCCTAAAATTTTAACACCCGCTGCCATTTTCTCTAAAAACTCAGGTGTAATCGGCTTATCTACTGAAACGATATATTCTTTCTCATGTTTGTTTTCAGCACGTAAAATTTCATTAACAATATCACCATCATTCGTCAACAAAATTAAACCGTCTGAGTCTTTATCGAGACGTCCAATGTGACTAATTCGTAAAGGATGATTCACTAAATCGATAATATTACCTTTTACTGCTTTTTCACTTGTACATGTAATACCTACTGGTTTATTTAAAGCGATATACACATGGTCTCGAGCAATACGAAGTTGCTCTCCATTTACTCGTACATCATCACCTGGATTTACTTGGTCTCCAATTTTTGCAACCTTACCGTTAATAATTACTCTTCTCTCATTAATTAACTTATCTGCTCCACGTCGAGACGCTTTTCCAGCTTCACTAATAAATTTATTGATACGCAAGTTAGGCACATCCTTTTCATAAAAAATTTCAAGCTCACACTGCTTTTACCGTACAATACAAAAGGGTAAGCCTCCTATTTTAACTTAAATATATTAACATGAAAGGGTATATGACGTCTTCTATTAATTTCTTGTTTATAAGAAAATATCTTTATTATACATTCATTTATGCACTTTTTGCGCACTTAATATACAAGCCATTCTTCCTTACAAACCACTTGTTTTCCTTTTATCTCTTCTATATCTTCATGAGTGTTAGCTAATTTATATAACTCAGGAAAAATCTCTTCCACATAATTTTGATGCGCCATTTCATTTTTCCAATAAGTTAGCACTATGTAACGATTTTCATTTTTTAAAGACTTTCCAACTACTCCACCTAACATTCCATTTGCATTTTCCATTCCTTTATTCCAAATTGTTTCTTGTATAAATGAAAAATGCTTCTCTTTCCCTTCTTTCACATCACAAATTGCAACTCTTACAAATGATCCTTGTGTAATTACATCTTTCAAAGGCGTTTCTGTTATATCATACAACGTTTGAAACATCTCAATATTACAGGAAATATATGTACCTTCTTGATTACTATTTAGAAAAATTGTATCATGAGCATCATTCATGAACGATTGATATGCATTTCTATCTTCCCATAAAGTATATACACACGCCTCATCTTCATTCCACCCACCAAATTGTCCATGAAATCCATCTAAATGCTGCAAATCACGCCATTTTTCTTGCGCCTCCGAAAACATTTCCCTTTTCTCTTCTTCCACCTTGCAAAATATTGTTTTTAGTAACATTTCTAATCCCCCTTATGATACGATCCATTTCCCACTTGCAATACTTTCTACTTTTCCACCTACACGAACATTAGTTTCACTCTCTACTTCTTCAGCTTGTATATGTATTAAAGAAGGCCTATTTATCTCATATCCTTGTTCAACACGCATATTTATTTTTTCTGTTCCAAAATAACGATATTTTAGAAGATACGCTGCTAAACAACCGTTCGAACTTCCAGTTGCTGCATCTTCTGGTATACCATAATAATCTGCAAAATCACGAACATTAAGATCATTTATTTCCTCATACGTTTCAGAAGTAAATACCATGATGCCTTTCGCCGCTAGATTCTCTATTAAATGAAAATACTTTTCTTTGTTTATATTTACTTCTTTTACTGCTGCTAACGATTTTAATGGCACAACAATTACAGGTAAACCAGTTGATACCTCCTGAACTGGATAACGACAGTCTATATTAGAAACATTAATATTTAATACGTTAGCTATAATATCCTTATCAATTTTCGATCCAAAATTAGGTTCATTTTGATTCATCCATAACACACCGTTGTCATTATGAAATGTGACTTCGGCAGAGCCACCTTGAAAATGTAATATCACACTTTTCATTGTAGTAAGTTGAAGAATTTCTTTTCGTAATACAAATGCTGTTCCTAAAGCTGGATGGCCGGCATAAGGAATTTCTTCATTAGGTGTAAAAATACGTACATCATACCCATTATCTCTTCTCTTGCCAGATATGATAAAAGCTGTTTCTGCAAAATTCATTTCTTTTGCTATTGACTGCATTTCCTCACTAGAAATTTGATGCCCACCCATAAATACTGCAAGTTGATTTCCTGTATACTTACCTTGTGAGAAGACATCTACAATATAAAAATCCAAATCCCTCGCCTCTCTTCTTTACTTAAATACATTTTGTTTACATAATAAAATTATGAGTCATTAAAATCGTATATTATTCAAATAATCCTCCGCTCTTTCTATTAACCAATCACCAAACGTATCTAAAAACGATAAAATTTCTTCTATTGACAACAAGTATCCTTTATTTCTTGTATTACCTCCAAAAACACAGGCTGAATTTTATCAACATGTGCATCATTTATAATAAATCCTTCAACATCCACAGGACAAAAATGCCCTATTTTTTTTATTCTTGGCAATTTATCAACTCATTCCCCTTCAAAATATTGTTTACTCCACATATAACATATATTATAATTCGAATAATTCAGAATTAAAAACAAAAAAATAGGACGTAAACACTCCTATAGAGTCGTTTACGTCCTATCTCTTTTATCATCATTCATTTTTCAAATAAATAATAACTACTCCGTTCCGAATCATGTGATATTATTAAAATTTCATTATCCTGGTAAATATGTATTACTGATATTAGTACTGGAAAATCTTCAATTATTGATTCTTTGTTCATATATATGAGCGCAAATAAACCAACTAATAAAATGACCATTGCAATACTCGAAGCTCGTCTTTTTCTTTTCGTTTCCACTTTAAATCCCCTTTTTTCACATATTATCTTCATCATTTTACTACTTTTAACAACATTATTGTTATATATTATAATTATGAGTTTTTATAATTTGGAGGCGTTACACCTTGAAAAAATTACTTTTTAACAAATGGTTGCTTTTTGTTTCTATTGCTATTATTGTCGGTACTATTGTCTACACAACTAAAAATCAAAAAAGCAATGAAACAGTAACTGTAGAAACCGTTGATACAACAACTTTCCGGACTACATTGCAACCTAAAATTAATGAATTGACTACTAATTATAATACTGTAATTGAAAAAGATTGGTTGCCTGCTTGGGAAGAGATTAATACTTACGGTGATTCAGTAGACAAAAATAAACTATTAGTTACAATGAATGCTATTTCCAAACAATATGAAGTAATAATTAAAGAAATAGACAGTATAAAAACAGAGGAAAACATAACAGATGCACATATACAAGAACAACTAATTTATTTCACAACTGAATTTAAGGCTGCATCGAATTTCATGAAAAATGCAGCGGGTTTGATCATAGATGGATACAATAACTCTACTCCGGTCAATGAAACAATTGAAAATACTAAACATGCTTTAGGGCTTGCTGATCAACATATTGTCATTGCATTATCTACATTAAATGAAATAGAAGATAAATTAGGGATATCAAAAAAATAAGTTTGTTTACTATTTTAAAATAAAAAATGATTGCAATTCACTTATTGTGTATCTATAATGTGTTTATTGATTATATATACTTATAATCAATGCATTTAGTTATTAATTTTATAATTCGGATGAACCATTCAGGAGAAGGTCTATTGATCTACCGACGGGGCAAAAAGTTGCTGAACCAACTTTGAAACTCTCAGGTCTTGGTTACAAGTAGAACTGCATGGGGACGAATCTCTGGAGAGACTCCCTCTCGCTTTTGTATAGCGCGGAGGAAAACGAGCACCGAAGGAGCAAATCCGCTACATTAGCGGATAATCTCTCAGGTAAAAGGACAGAGACAAGCGAAAGAAAATGCCGTTTTGTATCGGTTTATTTTTCTATCCCTTGTTTCTCCAGAGACCATTTCATTTACTTGAAGTGGTTTTTATTTTTTCTAAAAAAGGAGAATAAAGATGGAGACAGTAAGTAAAGTATTAGAACAAATTAATCAGTATGTGTGGGGATTACCGACTTTGTTATTACTCGTTGGTACGGGTATCATTCTCACAATGCGTTTAAAAGGTTTACAGTTTAGTAAACTATTATACGCTCACAAACTAGCATTTAAAAAATCAGAAGATACATCATCTTCTGGAGATATTAGTCACTTTCAAGCGCTCATGACAGCTATGGCCGCAACGATTGGTATGGGAAATATAGCCGGTGTAGCAACTGCTGTTACAATCGGTGGACCCGGCGCAATCTTTTGGATGTGGATTACCGCTTTATTTGGAATGGCAACAAAGTATGCCGAAGCAATCCTTGCGGTGAAATACCGTGTTAGTAATGAAAATGGTGAATACTCCGGTGGACCAATGTATTATTTAGAACGTGGTTTAGGCAAAAAATGGCTAGCTGTTTTATTCGCTATATTCGGTACAACTGCTTCTTTCGGTATCGGTAATATGGTTCAATCTAATTCAGTTGCAGAGGCAATGCGAATCAACTTCTCTTTCCCTCCTGCATTAACTGGTATACTCATGTCATTCTTAATCGCTATCGTTATTTTAGGCGGTGTAAAAAAGATCGGTAAAGTTACTGGATATATCGTTCCTATTAAAGCTTTCTTTTATATAATCGCTGGCCTTATTATTATCTTTTATCACTTTGATCAAATCCCAGAAGCATTTTCACTTATTTTTTCTGGTGCATTTCAAGGGACAGCGGCGGCTGGTGGTTTTATCGGAGCAACTGTTGCATCTGCAATTCAAATAGGAATGGCGCGCGGAGTATTTGCTAACGAGGCTGGTTTAGGTAGTGCACCAATTGCTGCTGCGGCTGCAAAAACAGATTCCCCAGCAAAACAAGCTTTAGTTTCTATGACTGGTACCTTTCTAGATACATTTATTGTATGTACAATTACAGGACTTGTATTAATTACAACAGGTGCGTGGAAATCAGGTAAAACTGGCGTTGAAGCTACAACATTAGCATTCCAATCCGTATTCGGCACTGCTGGTAGTATGATTCTCGGTATCGCCATTATATTATTCGCCTACTCTACTATTTTAGGCTGGTCGTATTACGGTGAAAAGTGTGTAGCTTATTTATTCGGACAAGGTGCTGTACGATATTATAAAGCAATCTTTATCGTTATGATTGCTATTGGTGCTAATTTAAAATTAGGTGTTGTATGGACTTTTGCAGATATTGCGAATGGACTTATGGCGATTCCAAACTTAATTGGTCTAATTGGATTAAGTGGTATCGTTGTCGCTGAAACCAATCGCTTTTTACAAGCAGAGAAATTGAAGGAATTTAATAAAAAACGTGCAAGTTAATTTATTTCTACAAGGAATGGCTCATAAAGTGAGATCATTCCTTTTTCTTGTTATGCCCCTCTTTATTGTATAAAATATATCGTTTGCTTCTGAACTTCCGATTCTCTATCAGCTTTTGCAATTCCTATTTCTTCAATTAAACGCTTGCTTATAGCTTTATATTTCACATATGTTTCAAATTCCTTTTTAAATGGAAATGGCTTAACTCGAATTGTTTGTTTATCTGTCCATTCAGCAATTAAACGCTTATCATTATTTTCATTGAACATTTCTGTTCCCTCAAAACCCTCTTTAAATAAATTAATTTCATCTTCCTTTTTTACACCTGGCCTATTCATACATGTATATAAAGATAATTCATCACAAAACTTTAATAGTCTATAATGTTTATCAAACATAACCTGTTGTTTTTTTGTTAGCATTTTCAGAATTCTTTTTTGTCGATCCAATTCTTGTTTATAAAAAGACATCATCACTTCATCTTCCTCATTTAGTGGAAATGACAAAAAGTGTTTACTACAAAGCAACGCCCCGTATAGATTTGAAGCTTCAATTTCATTCAAACCGATTGTATAGAACACAAAACGTAATGAACTAGGACAATCCATAAATGTATATGGAATATTTTTTTCGTCATTCAAAATCGGAACTTTATCTAGTCCAATCCATCCTCTATCATGTTCATAAATCGCATTTATACTTTCCTTAAAATATAACTTTTCTTCAAAGAAATCATCTTTTATATAGCTGGCAATTTCTCCAGCTAAAAATCCATGATCATGTTGGCGAATTAATATCATCTCTTTCTCATTCTTTTCACGAAAAATCATAGATATATTCTCCCCCTCAACCTTATTTAAAAACTTTTTGTATACATCAAATCATAATAAATCCCCTTAATTGCAGGGATTCAGTTTCTTTCAACGAAATTAAGATAATTATAGGATTCAGCATTTTTTCTATTAGTGAAACTTATTCCTTTCTTTCTACTTATTATACTAAAACTTTCATTCAAAAAATTTTATTATGAGGTGAAAAAATGAACAAAACAGAACTAATTAAAAACGTAGCACAGTCAGCTGATATTTCTCAAAAGGATGCTTCTGCAGCTGTACAATCCGTATTTGACACAATTGCTAATGCATTACAATCTGGCGATAAAGTTCAACTGATCGGCTTTGGAACTTTTGAAGTACGTGAAAGATCTGCTCGTACAGGGCGTAATCCGCAAACCGGAGAAGAAATTCAGATTGCTGCTGGTAAAGTTCCAGCATTTAAAGCAGGTAAAGAATTAAAAGAAGCTGTCAAATAAATAAGAAACCAGCCATTTTATAGGCTGGTTTCTTGTTTATTTCTTATTTTAGTAGTTCCTTTATATTCTCTGCATGATACACTTCACAAATATAAAATATACATTTGCAGTTACTTACAATTTGATATTTTCTAGTTGGATATACATTTGCCGCAACAGAACATCCATCAAACAATTCGATAATATTTCCAGATGGTTGATATCCTTCATATAATACGTTTCTTCTTACTTCCATCTTTTCTATAAGCTTTTCAACTGGAATATTTCCACTCTCTAATTCACTCTTTATTGTATCCGGTAAAAACGAAGTGTCCGCAAAAATTAGATTTTCAGATAAAATCTTTCCTTTATAAATAACATTAGATACACGGTATAGAAATGTTCCGTTTTTATCAAAGAAATTCTTTGCTTCTTTCGGAATGTACTGTCTATCAAGTAGCTCTTGTTCGAGAACATCAAACTGAACTGTATCATTCAAAAGCTTTTCTAAAGCAAGAATAGATGATGTATCTCCAGAAAATAAAATATTTTTAATTGCTTGTATATTATAAGTTAATTCATTTTTTCTATTTTCCGCTACTAACATGAGGAACACCTCTTCTATAAAATGTTTTATTAAACTTATTTATTATTTAAAAGCGATACCGCGTCTAACTGCTTAATTTCAGTTACTTCTTTACTGAATATTGCAATTGCAGCCATATAATCTACACTTGGCCTTATATCTTCCATCATTGTATTTTTCGCTATCTCTTGCTTATCCTTAAAAACTAACAATTTTGGAGGATCATTTGGAGCTGATACTGTAATATGTACCGGTGGAATCAATAGTCCTTCACCAGTCGCTTTCAGTACGGCTTCTTTTCGAGTCCAATATGTTAAAAATCCTTCTAATCTTTGTTCATCAGGTAATTTCATAACTTGTGCTATTTCAATGTCTGTTAATACGCCCTCTGCCATTTTCATAACATCTACATTTGGATTCATTTGTTCAACATCAACACCAACAGGTGCAAATTTTGTAAATGCAACGACAACCCACTCACCCGAATGTGAAACTGATAATTGCGGCATACCTTCTGGTAATTGCGGTCTACCATGTTGCAACTTACATACTGGGCACATTCGATCAATCGGTACTTGAACTGGCGACATGGAAAGTATCTTTCCGAGTACTAATCTACTAATTACGCACCCTATTATAAAACGTGCACGATCTGCCGAATGATGATATGAATTTGCTTTCTCTCGCTCTACATCATTTAGTAAATTGTAGTGCCATGATTGTAAATCTGAAATTCTTGCCCACCAAATTTGACAACCATTCTCATTTAGAGTTGGTACAGAATCTACAACTTTACTCTCTATCATGTAAACTCTCTCCTTTTAAATACCAATATCGCTTTATTTTAAAAGAGTATTAGCGTGCTGCAACTCATTTATTTACAACTTCTTTCTCTTTCTGTAATACAGATAACGGCTTTTTATTCTTCTTTGACATTACCTCTTTATCGGAAATACGTAAAGAAAATAGTAATGCTATGAGTAAAAATATTGCTGATCCAATTAATGCCGCTTGATATGGCAAGAAATCTGATTGAGCATTATTCTGTACATTATTACTTCCAAAACCAGATAGTATACTAGCTAAAACAGCAACTCCTATAGCAGATCCTAATCGGTTTTGCACATTGAATATAGTAGTTGCTCTCCCCATAGAAGATGGTGCGATATTGTTAAAAACAGAAAATTGAACTGCACCGACAGACTGACCTAAGAAAATGCCTATGCCAAACAATAATGCCCGTATTTGCCATGGATTCGTATCGTGATTTACAAAACTTAATAAAACAAATATAACCGCGGTACATATTAATCCAATAGAGATTACCTTTCGGGTTCCTAATTTCTTATAAGACCATGGCACAATCTGTGAAGAAATCATTAATCCAATCGCTTCCGGGAATGTCGTAAGGCCTGATTCTAGCGCGGAAACTCCTATCACATTTTGATACATAAGTGGAAAAATAAACAACATTCCTAGTAACCCAGCTGATGAAAACAATGAAATAAGACTCATTTTTCTAAAGACCGGTTCTTTTAATAAGCGTAAATCTAATATCGGTTGCTTTACTCTAAGTTCTACAATTATAAACAATGTAATGAATATAGTCCCAGCTATCCCGGTACTCATAATTTCTGGAGAAATCCAACCTTTTGATGGCCCTTGACTAAGTGCATAGATGAGCATCGCAAATCCTGGTGCCGAAAGAACAAAACCGATAGAATCAAAGCGACCAGCTGATTTTTCAACATGCTCTGTTAAAAATAGAAGACCAAATAGTAATGCAACGATACCAAACGGTAGATTAATATAAAATGCCCAGCGCCAAGACATCTGATCTACAAAGAAACCGCCAATAATTGGTCCTATCGCTGGTGCCACAGCAATTGGAAGTACAATAAATCGAGAAATTTTTGGTCTTTCCTCTGGTGAAAATGTTCGAAATAACATCGCCATCCCGACTGGTGTTAAAAGTCCTCCACCAGCACCTTGAATGATACGAAAAATATTTAATGAAGTAATATCATTTGCAATTCCACATAATGCAGATGCAATTGTAAATACAAAAAGAGCAGTTAGAAATACTCTTTTCGTACCAAAGCGATCTCCTAACCAACCGGAAATCGGAAGGAAAATAGCTAAGCTAACTAAATAACCAACATTTACCGTTCCCATTGCAGATGGAGGTACTTGTAGTTCTTTACTTATCGTTTGCAGTGCTACATTCACAATTGTTGCATCCATTGCAGCCATAAACATCGCTGTTATATAAACGATACTTACAACTACTTTTGGATTTATATTTGCTTTCATTATCGTTTTCCTACTAATGTTTTTTCACTAACTTGATTACTTTTTGGACTCAAATCTTTCCAATTAAATTCAACATATTCTAAGCAAACCTGCCTACTAGCTTCTTCATGTACGACATTCCAACCAATAGGTACATCAAGAAAGACAGGCCAGAGTGAATACTGGCCCTCCTCATTTTTTAATACTTTATATTTGTAATTATCATTTTCAAACGGATTCGTCATACTCTACTTACCCCTTTCTTTTTCTGCAAATATTTCGCTAGCACTTGCCCAATTTCTGTAAGCGGGCCTGGCTGACATAAATCTTTATGTCTACAATTAATGTCATGCTGCACGATTTCCCCGTCTAAATAATTTAGCCACGTATTTGGAGAAATAGGATCAAACCAGTCTGGTATAACAGTAGATCTAAAGAATAAAATATCCCCGTTGTAAACTTTCGGTACGTATTTCCCTAACAACCCTACCGAATTCACATATGTTTCTTTCAAGTTCAAAATAGTCTCTTCTTCAAGACTCGCTAACGCACTTCCATCATTACGAAGTATTTCAACCGCACTTTCGATGGTAAGTGGTTTACCATCCATGTTATCTGGTTCATATCCACCTAAAGCAAGTAATGCGATTAACGCTTCTTCTTCAGTAGGTGCTTCCGTATTCGGTAAGAAGTGACCAGGATAAGAATCAAGCATAACGAGTAATTCTACTTCTTCCCCTTCATTTTGTAGTTGCGCCGCTATGGCATGAACAACATTTCCTCCAAGCGACCAACCGAGTAAACGATATGGTCCCTGAGGCTGTACTTCACGAACGTGTTTCAAATAATCCGCCGCCATCTCCTCTAAGCTTTTTGGAAGTTCTTCATTTTTAGCGATACCACGTGCTTGTACACCATAGATTGGATAATCTGTTCCTAAAGATTTCATAAGTCCTGCATAACACCAACTTAATCCACCTGCTGGATGTACACAAAATAGTGGTAATTGATCTCCGCTTGCTCGTAATGGAAGCAACACATCAAGTGCACTTTGACCATTCCCCATTTCAAGTCTTTCAGCAAGCCCTGCAACAGTAGGTGCTGCAAATAAAGTTCCAATATTCAGTTCAACTCCAAGTGCCTTTTTAATGCGACTCATAAGCTGCACTGCAAGAAGTGAATGACCACCAAGATCAAAGAATCCGTCATCAATTCCAATTTGAGGCACACTTAAAACTTCTGTAAACAAGTCACATAACACTTCTTCTTGCGGTGTTCTTGGCCCGCGGCTAGAAGATGATGCAATAAATTCTGGAGCTGGCAATGCCTTTCTATCTAATTTACCGTTTGGAGTTAAAGGTAACTCATTTACTACTACAAAAGCGTATGGAACCATATAATCTGGCAAACTACCTCCAGCATGCTGACGCATTTCATTCGAATCAAGCGTTTCATTATTTGATGCGACGATATAAGAAACTAATCGTTTATCCCCTGGCTGATCTTCCCGTACAATAACAGCTACTTGTTCAACTTGAGGATGTTTCATTATAACCGCTTCTATTTCCCCTAATTCAATTCGGAATCCACGAATTTTAATTTGATGATCTGCACGTCCTATATAATCTAACGTACCATCTTGACGCCAGCGCGCTAAGTCTCCTGTACGATACATTCTTGTACCTGGCTTATCAAATGGATCTGCGATAAAACGTTCAGCAGTTAATCCTGCTCTTCCTAAATATCCACGAGCGAGCCCTGCACCTGCAACATACATTTCTCCAACTACCCCTGGTGGCACTGGTTGTAAATAGTTATCTAGTACGTATACTTTAAGATCCGGTATACTGCATCCAATTAAACTATTTGCTCGTAAAGAGACAATAGTTTCATCTAACTCAATATAGCTAACATGTACCGTCGTCTCTGTAATACCGTACATATTAATAAGCTTCGGTGAGTTATGAGGATGACGACTATACCAATCTTCTAATCGACTCAGTTCAAGCGCTTCTCCTCCAAAAACAACATATCGTAAAGATAGTTTTTGACCGATTTCTTCATGTTCGCGATCCGCTTGCATCAATTGATAAAAAGCAGATGGTGTTTGGTTTAAAACAGTGACCTTTTCCTTAACAAGGAGCTGTAAAAATTCTTTCGGCGAACGACTAACAGTGTGCGGTACTACAACAAGGCGTCCCCCGTATAATAAAGGTCCCCAAATTTCCCAAACTGAGAAATCAAAAGCATATGAATGGAACATTGTCCACACATCTTCCGAATCAAATTGGAACCAATGATCAGTTGCTCCTAAAAGTCTTACTACATTTTGATGTGGTATCATAACACCTTTCGGTCTACCTGTTGAGCCTGACGTATAAATAACATAAGCAATATGTGAAGGAGATAAAGGCTTAATGCGCTCCATTTCATCAATATTGTCTTCACTATATTTCTCTATTTCTCCTATTACTTTCACATCATCAACTAAAATCTTTAGTTCCTCATCACATTCAATTTCCACATCTGAATTTGTTAAAACACATGATGGTTTCGCATCGTGTAGCATAAATGAAATACGATCTGACGGATAATCCGGATCTAACGGAAGGTATCCCGCACCAGCTTTAAGAACAGCTAGTAAGCTCACAACCATATTTAAAGATCTCGGCATCGCTAAAGCAACGAGTTGATCAGGACCGACTCCTTTTGCTATTAACAAACGAGCTATTTTATTCGCTTTTCTATTTAACTCTTTATAAGTTAACTTTTCATTTTCAAAGACGACAGCAATAGAATTTGGACTTACATGAGTTTGCTTTTCAAATAATTGTGGCAATGTCATTTCAGGTACAATTTGAAAACCACCATTCCACTTTTCTAAAACTGTATTTCGCTCTGCTAAAGTTAAAATTTCTAATCTGCCAATTGATTGATCCGGGTGATTCGCTGCGTCATCTAGTAGCAGAATGAATCGTTCTACTAATTTTTGAACCGTTTCACGTTTGTATAAATCAGTACTAAACTCCAACAAACCTTGTAAGCCGTTTGGAATACCATCAACTCCGGTACTCTCACTAATTTCAAATGTTAAATCAAATTTTGCAGAGCCAACGCTTTGAATTTCAAGGGTCGCTTCTAAATCTGGTACATCAAACATTGCTTCTGGCGTATTTTGGAAAGCTAACATAACTTGAAACAGTGGATGACTATTTCGAGTACGTACTGGATTTAACACTTCAACGAGTCGTTCGAATGGAACATCTTGATTTTCATAAGCTGCAAGGTTTACCTGCTTCACTCTATTCAATAATTCTTTAAAGCTTGGATCTCCTGATGTATTCGTACGTAACACTAATGTATTTACAAATAAACCAACTATATTTGATAGCGCATCATCATTTCTTCCGGCAATTGGACTTCCAATTGGTATATCAGTACCAGCACCTAATCGTGTAAACAGCGCACTTAGTCCTGTTTGCAACACCATAAACAAACTAACTCCATTTTTACGAGCGAGCCCTACTAACCTACTATGCATATCTTCATTTATATGAAAATGAATTGTTTCCCCGCGATAACTCGTTTCAATTGGACGCTGAAAATCTGTAGGTAACTCCATTTGATCTGGCAAACCTTTTAGCTCTTCTTTCCAAAAATCTAATTGTGTTGAAATAAGACTCTCTGGTGTAGTTTCATCACCTAGTAGTTGCTGTTGCCAAAGTGAATAATCTGCGTATTGAACTGGAAGTGTTTCTAGTTGGACACTATCACCTTTACACCTTGCTTTATAAGCTGCTGTAAAATCTCTCGTTAACGGTTGTAATGACCATCCATCTCCAACAATATGATGCAAAAGAATTAGTAATACGTGTTCGTTTTCGCTCACTTTAAAAAGTTGTAAACGAACTGCTGGCTCAACATCGAGGTTAAAGCTATATCTTACCGCCTCTGAAAGCACACTTTCTAATTCATCTTTACATGTTTTTGTTATAATCATTTCTAGATTTAAGTTTTCCATCTCTAAAACTTTCTGATATGAACTACCTAATACGTTAGGGAAAATTGTCCTAAGTGTTTCATGTTTCTTCACTACATCATAAAAGGCACCTTGTAAAGCTTCTTCGTTCAATTTTCCAGACATACGAATGACTAACGGAATATTATAAGTAGGACTTGGACCTTCTAAACAATTTAAGAACCATAACCTGCGCTGTGCAAATGAAAGCGGAACTTCACTTGGTCTACTTCCTTTCTTAATAGCTGGTCTTGCATTTTTTGCACGATCCAATTGTCTCGCTAATTCAGCAACAGTTGGTGATTCAAATAGTTTTCCGATTCCTAATTCCACACTTAACGTTTCACGAATTCTTACCATTAAACGAGATGCAAGAAGCGAATGGCCACCCATTTCAAAGAAGTTATCATCAATGCTAATATGCGAAACACCAAGTACCTCTGCAAATAAATCACATAGTATTTCTTCTTTCGGGTTTCGTGCAACTCTCTCATTGTTCATTCCATTAACATCTGGAGCAGGTAATTTCTTTCTATCAACCTTACCATTTGGTGTTAATGGTAATTCTTCTAGCACAACAAATGCCGATGGCACCATATAATTCGCTAAACTTTCTGAAACATAAGAACGAATTTCTGAAAGACTAATCGTTTCCTTCTCTTCGGCAACGATATACGCAATGATTCGTTTATCATTTGGGCGATCTTCTCGTACCATTACTACCGCTTGTTGAACATTTTCATGTCGTTGTAATACCGTTTCAATTTCAGCTAATTCAATTCGGAAACCACGAATTTTAATTTGATGATCTGCGCGACTCATGTACTCTAACACACCATCGTTACGCCATTTTACAAGATCACCTGTGCGGTACATACGTGCTCCCGGTTTTCCATAAAGATTTGCAACAAACCGTTCAGCCGTTAACTCAGGTTTTCCTAAATATCCGTTCGCAAGCCCTTTCCCTGCAATATATAATTCACCGACAACTTCAGGTGGAACTGGTTGTAACCCTGCATCCAATACATACACTTCTGTATTCCAAATTGGCTTTCCAATAGGAGGTATACCATTTTCGCTTTCATCAATATTCATGAAAGTAGACCAAATAGTCGTCTCAGTTGGTCCATATAAGTTAGTTATAGAGCAACCTAATTCTTTTAATTTATTTGCTAAATGTGCTGGAAAAGCTTCACCACCAACGAGCACGTTTAGTCCTTGTAGCCTCTCTGGATATTCAGTTACTAACGCCTGCCACAACGTCGGTGTAGCTTGCATAATTGTCGCTCTTTCTTCTTGTAAAAGTGTCGTTAACGCAGCAGGTTCTTGGATTACCTCTTTTTGAGCAATTGTTATACTTGCACCACTAATGAGAGGTAAATAAATTTCTAAAGCAGAAATATCAAACGCAAACGTTGTAACTGCTAATAAATGATCGTTTTCATTTAATGAAAACATATCTTGCATAGCTAATAAGAAGTTACTTAAACCTTTCATAGGAACAATTACACCTTTTGGATTTCCTGTTGATCCTGAAGTGTAAATTGTATAAGCTGGGTTTAGAAGTGATCCATCATTCTTAAATGGTATATTCATATGAGAATATGTTTTTAACGCTAGTTTTGTTTCTTCGCTATCGAATACTATTTTTTTAATATCATTTTCTATAACGAAAGCGGATGAAACAGCTGAATGTGTTATGATACAAACTGGTTTTGCATCATTTACTATATAATGAATTCGCTCGACTGGGTATTCTGGATCTATTGGTAAATATGCTGCACCAGCCTTTAGAACAGCTAACATACTAACTACCATTTCTATTGATCTTGGAAATACTAAAGCTACAAACTGATTTGGTCGTATTCCTTCTTCTACTAAATAGTGTGCTAGTTCATTCGCTCTTTCATTTAGCTCTTTATACGTAAATTTTATTCCGTTACAAGTAACCGCTATTTTATTTGGATTTTTTTGTACTTGTTTTTCAAATAATATAGGTAAAGTGATTAGCTCTTCAGTTTTCTTTGTTTCATTCCATTCCAATAAAATCCTATGACTTCCTTCAGGAAGAGTAATGTTTATTTTTCCAATCGACTCGTCTTTTTGATAATTATTTATCACTAATTCTAATAAATTCATAAATCTTTCTTTATGCAATGCTAATTCCGTGACACTATATACTTCCGGATTCGCATCAAAATGAATCATTAACTCATTTTCATCGAAGCGTTTATATACATTTATCGATAAATCATCGACAGGTCCTGCTGATAAGTTATGTGTAACACCACGATTTCCAGCAAAGTTAAGCCCGTAATCAAAAGGCATAACATTCACTAACGGCCCAAACAACCTTTGATTTTCACCTAGTAACTTTAAGTCTCTTCTTAATTCCTCATGACGATATTTATGATGACGACGTACGTCTCGAATTTCTTTAGATACTTGCTGTATTAATTCCGCAAGAGTTATATTTGGAGTTACAGTGAGACAAAGTGGAACTAAATTCATTACCATACTTGGAGTGTGAATGGATACAGAACCTAGACGCCCCATCATCGGTAAACCTAAAACAATATCAGTGGAACCTGTTAATTTATGCATATAAATACTTGTTACAGCGACAACAAATTCCGGCCAGCTCGTTAACGAAATATTTATATCTTCTAGTAAAGTTTTCGTACTGGAACTAGATAAATAAGCCGTTTCTCGTAAAAATCCATTTGAAGTTCTCGGTGCTCGTTCTGCCAAACTTACGACTTCCGGTTCATCTGCAAACTTTTCTAGCCAAAAAGTACGATCTTCCTGAAACTGTTTAGACCCTCGATACTCATTATCTTCTTCTACAATTTTCGTTAGAGAACCATATGGCTTTTCATTCTCTTGTCTATCATCTATAAGTGATGTATATACTTTGGCTACCTTTTGGCTAAGAAGTGAAAGGCCATAGCCATCCATCACAATGTGATGGATGCGCTGATACCAAAAGAAACGATTATTTTCAATTTGAATAAGTGCTTCAGTATATAATTTATCTTCTGTTAAATCCACGGGCATAGATAAATCATTTTTCATCCATACCTTAGCAGCTTCTTCAGGATTTTTTTCTTTACGAACGTCAATAAAATGCATATGAAACTTTGACGATCCCTCAATAACTTGCCATGGGCCGATTTCATCCTCTTCGAAACGAACATGAAGTGCTTCTGCTTCCGTTACAACTTTACGTACAGCTAATTCGAAAATTTCTTGATTAATCGTTCCGTTTATTTCTACATATTCCCCAGTATTATAAATCGGATTAAGTGGATCTAATTGCTGCGCAAACCACATACCAGACTGCGCAGATGATAACGAATGACGAATCTTTTGACTGTTAGGCATTCTTTACTACCCCTTTATTATGTAATCTGTTTGTAAAGATAATAAGCGGTACCAATCGGCAACAGTTGGACGTTCTGCTAAATCTGCAAAAGTGATTTCCTTCCCTTCGCGACGCCACTTCTCTACTAAACTCATAATTCTGACCGAATCAAGTCCTCTATTTAATAAATCTTCATCAACCTCAATACTCTCTACTGGCTCACGGAGTAATTGTGCAACTAGTTCCTGCACTTCCTGTAAAGTGATTCCTTCACTCTCATCATCTTTTATACTTTGTAAATCTTTTAACAGTAAGTTTGTTGCAGTCGTTACTGCACATCTATCAGATGCATACTGCAATGCTTGTTTATGATGCTCAAGTGAAAAATCAGCTACCGCATCTGCTACAAAGAATGGCTGAATACCATCCATAAACGCTTCACAAGCTGTTAAAAGGCAGCCAATATGCGCATAAATACCGCAAATGATAAGTTGATCTCGTCCTTGTTCATTTAAAATTTCTAATAGATTTGTCTTTTTAAATGCACTATATCTCCATTTTGTTAGGAATATATCATTTTCATCAGGAGTAAGTTCATCAACAATTTTCTTTTTATCTGGTCCAGCAGGGATACCGTCACCCCAAAAATCTTGTAATAACCCCCGCTGCTCTAACGTTTGTCCACCAGGTTGTGCTGTATAAACAACTGGTATACCAAGTTCCTTACATCTTTCTCTTATCACCTTAATATTTAAAATCAGTTCTACTTTTGGCGATTCTTTATCACTATACGCATCAAGAAAATACTCTTGCATGTCATGGATTAAAAGAACGGCACGTTTCGGATCTGGTGTCCAATTCACTTTATTTTTTGGTAGTTCTGATTCAACTGGCATTTTGTATACTGAAATAGATGGGATAGCCATCTAATCACTTCCTTCCGATTTTTATTATTGTTTTACTGTTCTAAGTTTTTCAGCAATGACTTTACGTAATTCTTTTTTACTTACTTTTCCAACACCTGTTTGCGGGAATGATTCAATAAATTCAATTCGATCTGGAATCTTATAAGCTGCTATACCTCGTTCTCTTAAAAATATTTTTAATTCACTTACTGTTGGGGCTTGTCCACGAGCTATGACAAAAGCGCAAGTACGTTCTCCTAAATAATCATCAGGCATAGATACAATTGCTACATCATGGACTGAATCATGTGCTAATAGATGATTTTCAACTTCTTCCGCAGCAACCTTCTCACCACCACGGTTAATTTGATCTTTATCTCTTCCTTCTACAATGATGTAACCTTGTTCATTGACTTTTACAAGATCACCTGTGCGATAAAAGCCATCCTTTGTAAATGATCGTGCATTATGCTCCTCCGCTTTATAATAACCACGAATTGTATATGGCCCTCGTGTTAATAAACTACCTACTTTCCCAGGTTTTACATCGTTATCATATTCATCAACAACTCGGACTTCATCGAATGTAGACATCGGTCTACCTTGTGTATGAATAATGACTTCTTCTGGATCATCTAATCTTGTGTAATTTACTAATCCTTCCGCCATACCAAATACTTGTTGTAACGTACATCCGAATGTAGGGCGTATACGCTTTGCAACTTCAGCGCTAAATTTCGCTCCACCTACTTGAAGTACTTGTAGACTCGATAAATCGTTAGTACGCGAATCTACTGCATCAAGCCAAATCATTGCTAATGGTGGAACGAGAGCTGTAATCGTAACTTTTTCTTTTTCTATAAGCGCAAACGCCTCATCTGGGCTACCTCCATTTGCCAACACTACTTTTCCACCAGCATAGAAAGTTCCAAATGTTCCTGGAGAACTCATCGGGTAATTGTGTGCTACTGGAAGAACTACCATATAGACGCTTTCTGCATTCAAATTACAAATTTCAGCGCTAACACGTAAACTATAAATATAGTCATCATGTGTTCTAGGAATTAATTTAGAAAGTCCTGTTGTCCCTCCTGATAATTGGAGAAACGCAACATCACTTGGCTGAACTTCTGATAATGGAACCGGATCCATATAAAGATTACTTATGTTCACAAATTCTTCTTCTTCCCCTACTACGATTACATGTTGTAAAGTAGGAATTTTCTCTTTCACTTCTCTTGCTAGTTTTCGGTAATCAAAGCCAAGTGCCTTATCTGAAATGACATAAGCGCTCGCCTCACCAAACTCGCAAAAATAACTAATTTCACTACTGCGATGTGAAGGCAATGCAAAAACGGGAAGTGCTCCAATTCGAAATAGCGCGAAACATACTTCAAAAAACTCTATAATATTAGGTAACTGAAGAACAACTCGGTCCTCTTGCTTTATTCCTAAATTCAGTAAACCAGCAGCCAAACGATCTACCTTTTTATCAAGTTCACTATATGTTATATGTGAATTACCACTTACAATCGCAATTTGATCTCCATGTTTTTCAGCGCGTTCTCTTAACATCGCGCCAAACGTCTCTCCAAGCCAACATCCTTCTTCTCGATAACGACCTGCCAATTCTTTTGGCCATTCCGTATAACCTGCTAACATTCATTCTTCCCCCTACTTGTCATTCAATGAACTATCACTTAACCCTAAAGCTTTCAGCATTGTTTGAAATTTAGCTGACGTTTCTGCTAACTCATCTTCTGGCTTTGATTCAGCAACAACTCCAGCGCCTGCATATAATCGAAGTGTATTTTCTTGCACTTCAGCACAGCGAATTGTAACAATCCATTCGCCGTCTCCATTTAGATCGCTCCATCCTAGCATTCCTGTAAAGAATTCACGATCAAATGGCTCAATTTTTTCGATAGCCTCTCTCGCTTTTTCCATTGGAGTTCCGCAAACTGCTGGCGTTGGATGAAGGGCAATTGCTAATTCTAAAGAAGACGTATTTGGATCCTTAAGTTCACCTTTCACTTCTGTAGATAAGTGCCACATCGCTTCACTATGAATGACAGATGGTTTTTCTGGAACGTGTAATGTATGACAATACGGACGAAGTGCAGCGGCAACCGCTTCAACTACTACCGCATGTTCATGTAAATCTTTTAGAGAAGAAAGTAATTCTTCCGCTCTTCTTTTATCTTCCACTGGGTCTCCACTTCGAGGTCTTGAGCCAGCCAACGGATTAGAACTTACTTGCATACCATTACGTGAAACAAGCAATTCAGGACTTGCTCCAATTAACGTCTTACTGTTCCCGTTTTCATCTTTCGGCAAATTAACAGCAAATGTATATCCGTGCTTATTATGTTCTCCTAATTCACGAATTAGTTTTTGTTTATCAATTTTCTCTGTAGATTTAATATCCAACGATCTAGATAGAACGATTTTCTTTAAATCTCCGTCTTGTATTTTTTCAATCCCTTGTTTCACACCATTCATATAAACTTCAGGATCTGGGACTGGTGTCATTTCAAATGCCAGTTTCTCATTTCGTTTTATCTCATTTGTTTTCTCTAACTGTAAACGCTCAGTAATTCTACTATGTTCTGGTACAATAAGTTGAACTTCTTTCCTGCGATCAAATGGTAAAGCACCTACAACGATAGGATTTGGATTTCCAGCTTGTTTTGCATTACTTAATACCGCCTTTACAAGCTCTGGAAAGCTTTCGATTTCACTATGTTTTACTGTAGTAAACTCTCCTTCTGTCAATATCGTTCGATTTGGTGAAGCGAAAAAGAATGAAGATTCAGTCTTGTAATCTTCTAAAAGTTTTTCTGACAGTTCCTTTACGGCTGTAAGTTCATTCATAATATATTAACCTCCTGAATTTTTTATTAAACTCCTAATGTAGCTCCGCCATCGACACATAAATTGTGCATTGTAATATGACTTGCTTTATTTGAAGCTAAAAACAATACTGCTTCAGCAATTTCTGAAGGTTGTGCAATTTTTTGTAATGGAATTCCGAGTCTATATGTATTTTGAAAACCAGCAATTATATTTTTAGCTCCATTCTCATCAGCCCATAGTAATCGTTGCATTTCAGTTTCAGTAGAACCAGGAGAAACTAAGTTACAGCGAATATTGTATGCTGCAAGTTCTAATCCTAAACATTTCATAAACATCGTCGTTGCAGCTTTTGATGCAGCATACGCAGCCATCTCCATTCTCGGAGTATTTGCCGCATTTGAACCAACTGTAACAATTGCCCCTGACTTCCTTAACATCATATGTTTACTTACTGCTCGGGACATATAGAAAACTCCAGTAGTATTTACAGAGAATGTTTTATTCCAATCTTCGTCACTAAAAGAGTGAATCGCTCCCATACGTAAAACCCCTGCAACATTTACTAATATATCTATTGGTGCTATATCATTTTCAATACGGTTTACTCCCTCTTCAACAGCGGCACTATCACTCACATCTAAATAAAACGTCTTAATACGTGTTTCATTTGATGCATAATGATTTAAGTACTTATTAAGCCCTTCTGCATTTTGATCAACCGCAATAACTGTAGCTCCTCTTTCTAAAAACATTTTTGCTACAGCCATACCTATACCTTGGGCTGCGCCAGTTACTAAAACGGTTTTCCCATCAAATTCCCCTAAGTTCATTTCCTCTATCCTTTCATATAAAAATTGATCTAATTAAGAGACGTAATCGATAACGATTTTCATTATCAATTATTCTATAAAAAACAATACACTTACTAAACTAATTGGTCAAGTGTACTTTTCATCAAAATCAAATTCATTGATAATGATTTTCATTTACTGTTCTTACACTGAAATGATAATGTTTCTCAATAAACTTGTCAATCTTTTTTTATTTTTCAGATAAAGTGTTTTTACGTTTTTATATAAGATTACATTTATAAGCATTAAAATGTACTTTAATTAAAAATTCAATCCATAATTCCTTCTCATCTTTTTGGAAATTCAAAAAGAAAAACTGTATATCTCTTCATCTATAATACTTTATCGAAATTTAAGTTTTCTTTTCTCAATATTTTTCTGAAAATATCTCATTTTACATCTTGCATTTCTCGATGAATGTCATGTGTATAATCTAAGATTTAGTAAGAGGTTCATACATTATGCATCACTTTATAATATTTCAATATAATCCAATTAAATATTTCACTCGCTTTTTGTATCAGGAAAATTCCGAGGATTATTAAGCCTGGGTAGGGAAAACCAATTTATAAAATAGTTCATAAAAAAAAAAGGAAAGTGGTTTGGCATCCACTTCCCTTTCGTAATTTTATTATGTATCGTAAAAAAGTACCCTATTAAATTTAAACATATATAACAACTAAACACTGAAATTAAGAGTCTATATCTTCAATTACCAAATAATTATCGATACAGGCTTTTTTGTTTACAAATAATAAAGTTGTTTCATTTGTCAGTGTAAAAATAGAAGCTTTGCTACACTTACTTATGTAACAAAGCTTGTCATTTATCTCTCTTCAATGGCATTTTCTTTTTTATTACTAAATTTTTTATCTTTCCAGCTAATAACACACTTCCCACCATTAAAATTACAGTCCCCCAATATAAAAAAGAATTATTTAAAAAATACACTTTTAAAAAAGGTTCATGCATTATCATTTTAGCGGAAGTCCATGCTATTACACCGCCCCCAATGTAAATAATAACAGGGAAACGATCAACAAATTTAATAAATAAACTGCTCCCTAAAATTAACTAATCCTAAAAGCACTAATAGAAAGTTACCATGTGAAGCACCTGCTACTGCTAATACATTATCAAGACTTATTAAAATATTTGCAATGATAATGGCTCGAATTGCTGTCCATAAACATTTTTGGGATTAACATTATTTTCTTTTGGATTTTCTGTTAATGCTACAAGTTTAAAAGCAATCCAAAGTACTAGTGTCCCTCCAATTAACAAAAGACCTGGAATTTTTAATAACCAAACAGCAACTAAAGTAGCAAGTGTACGAATAATAATCGCTCCAACTGTTCCGAAAAAAATTGCTTTTTTCTGTTGTTTTTTTGGTGAATTTCTTGCAATCAAACCAATTACAATAGCATTAGCATTATCACCAGCAATTACTAAATCAATGATGACAATTGAAAATAAAGCTAAAAAAAAACGCCAATGTATTCACCTCAATTTGTACTTAAAGCAAATTGTGTACAGCGATTAATAATAATATAACCCCACTTAATGCTGTGCTAAATTGTCCTAATGTCCAAGATCCAATTTTTACATTTGCAACCTTTTTTCCTAATTTAACTCCTAACCAAACAGTTAAAAAACTGAATATGGCTGCTGATAATGAAATAGCGAATGGAGATAATTTTAATAACCCTGCACCTAATCCATTCGTTAAAGCATTCATAGATATAGCAATACCAAGAACAATAGCCTCAAAAAAATTAATATTTCCTGATTTATCGAGATCGGCTTTTTCAGGAGATTTTAAATATCCAGTGATAACATTCGAAACAGATTCCTCTTCATCAAGCACTTCTTGATGAACTTTCTTTTTTCTTGGAATTGTCATTAAAATAATTCGTAAACCAATTACAAACAAAAACAATGTACCAATAACATCAGATAATGTACCAGGAAAAACTTTTGAAATATATTGTCCAAATAAAATACCCATTTCACTAAAAACAAAAGCGATAATCGCAATTATAAAATTAGCCAAAAAACCTATACGAATATTACGAATACCATAAGATATCCCTACTCCAAAATTATCTATACTAGAGGATAATGAAAGTAACAAAATCGTAATTAAGGCTGTTATAGTCATAATTGTCATACTTCCTTTTCTAAGAAATAGCAAGTTATTTTCTGGGTTATTGTATGATATATCAAAAAAAGTGTTCCTACTAAAGATAGGCACTCTTACGAGTGACTTTTCTTTTTTAAAAGGACCTGCCCATATAGTATTTAAAAACATAAAGTAATGTGAAACTGCAAAAAACATGTGTATCCCAATGTTTTCCCCTCCTGTTTAAAGGAGGAACCATTATGGGCTTTGGTGGTAGTTGTGGTTTTGCTGGAGGCTCCGCTTTACTCGTTGCCCTCTTTATGGGAGAATGTATATTCCGCAAGAATCGAAGCACATGGCGTGAATCCTAATGCTATTAAAGCTATGAAAGAAGTAAATATCGACATAACAAAGCAAACATCAGATATTATTGACCCAAACATTTTAATGTAGGTTTGAAACAAAGTTTGATTAAAAACACCCCACAAATCGGTATTGTACGATAAATAAAAAGAATCCATTTTGAAAAATGATTGGTCAAAATGGATTCTTATCTGGCATATTTAAGGTTAGTTTTTATAAAAAAGTTTGATCAAAATCCACCTAAAGTTCCTTGCTTGAAGGGGTAAAGTCTCACATCTTTTTTTATAAACGGTACAACTTTATTTCAAATCCACATCATAAACGCTTAATTTATAATAAAAAAGAAGAATCCACTAAAATCAATAAACATAATATTCAGATACTATTGCAAGTTATCTATTATTGCTATGTATCTTTAATTTAAATTTAAAGATAAAAAAAGATAGTAAGGATAATCAATCCTTACTATCTTTACTCTTGGTATTTATATATCTTTAAATTTAATAGGTTACTTTTTAGTTATAGTAGTGTAATAGAAGATTTAAATACTTATGCTACGCTGCGATATTCTTCTTCTTTTTCTTTTTTCTGCTTAGGTACTTTGATTAAAAGTGCGATAATAAATGACACGACACATAATACGCCGATAACCATGAAAGTTGGTTTGAATCCACCTAGAATTGCGCCGATAAAAGAACCTGCAAGCGCTCCAAATCCAAATCCTTGATACACAATTCCGTAGTTTTTACTATGGTTTTTCATACCGAAGAAATCACCAACAATAGCTGGGAAAATAGTGATATTTCCACCAAAGCAAAACGCTA
The DNA here is from genome assembly GCF_000633475.1 of Bacillus sp. H1a. Taxonomy (NCBI): domain Bacteria; kingdom Bacillati; phylum Bacillota; class Bacilli; order Caryophanales; family Bacillaceae; genus Bacillus; species Bacillus sp. H1a. The sequence goes on from NZ_AYMH01000064.1 coordinate 111,266, forward strand.
CACTTGCTACACAGACGAAATAAATACCATAATTTAAATCCACAAAGCTGAGAACAAAGACAGACACAGCCATAACGACAAATGTTGTGGTAACAATTTTTAAACGGCCGATTTTATCTGACAACGGTCCTAGAATAATTCGACCAACTGTATTAAAGATTGCAACCATAGCGACAGCATTAGCTGCTGTTGCTGCGCTAAGCCCTACAAGTTGAACACCGATGTCTTTTACCATGCCGATTAAGTATAAGCCACTCATACATGATGTAAATAGCATAATAAATAACAAATATACTTCTTTTGTGCCTAGCATTTCTTTCGTTGTATATTCCTTAGTTTTTGTTTCATGAACTACATCTTGTTCAGCGGCTTGATGGATTAAACTAGCGCCAATCACTATCATGGCTGTAACAATTAAGCCCCAGTATATAAACGCTTGCGATACACCAACTGAATCAATCAACTTTGCGTTAATGTATTTAAATATTAAGCTACCTGTACCATATGCAGAGACAGATATACCGGCAATTAAACCTTTACGCTTTGGAAACCACTTTATTAAATTGGATAGTGAAGTAATATATGCTGTACCATCTGCGTAACCTACAACAACTCCTGCTAGTACATAAAGCATTAGTAATGAGGAAGCTTGTGAACTAAGTATTAATCCAATTCCTAATGCTAATCCAGCTATCATAATAAGTTTACGAAGTCCCCATTTTTCTTGCAACTTACTCGCAAACAAAGTTGAAAATGCTAAAGAAAGGCTAGTAATTGAGAAGGTTATAGCAACAGCGTTAAGACTCCAACCGTATTTACTCACTAAAGGCTGATTGAATAAACTCCATGTATATATCGTGCCAAGCCCCATTTGTACTATGACTGTGCCGAGGACAACAAGCCATGGATTAACAGATGATTTTTTCATACCATCCCTCCTCCTTTTTTTATTTCAATGCTATTCGCTAAATATGCTTTTTTTGTGTTCATTTTCGCCACCTCTTTCGATTTAACAACTTTATTGTATAGGATGTTTCTATTCATGTAAGCACTTACAAGGTAGATCGTCAATTATATGGAATCAGTTACAGAAAACGAAGGGCGAAATACAAAAAACTACTTGCTAAATACGTAGCAGCCTTTTGCATAAGTACGACTTACAGGAGCTTTTGAATCATCTTTCATAAGAAGTTATTCGCAGAATTACGCCATGGCTGGGTTTCAGAATTTTAATTACTATGTACAAACAAAAAAACACCCTAATTAATAGGGTACAAAATATATAACTTATTTTCGAAGTTACAGGGGGTTTAAACAAACACAAAAAAACATTACATTAAAAATGTAATGGTCACAATCCTATAATGTTCTCTTTAGTCTCGAACTAAATTTTCATCTTTAATCAGTTCATCAAAAATATTACTTTCAAAAATCCCGCCTATATAGGCATCTGTTTAAAAACCGTCTAATACATCGGAGCAGAAATTAAATCAGTCTCAGCCTTTGTAAATGAACGTACTATTTGAAATATTGTTTTATAATCTTTCTTAATATCTACTCTAGTATTTTCCGAATTTTGGATCGCTAATTCTGAAAAATTTTTCTCTGCATATAATAAACTTAAATTACATTTAACTTTTATTATTAGTTGTTCTTCTTTAAAGGTTGTAAGTGCATTACTCTATTATTTTTTTAAAAATAACAAATTTTTTATTGATAAACAAAACTAAATATTCACTAATATAACTATACGTGGTTTAATATATATAATAAACAAATATTTCTGTCTTTTATGAGGAGGTACTATGAAAGCAAACGTAGGGGATACTATACTTTTTCAAAGAAATAACTTAAAAATTACTGGATCTGTATTAAAACTGTACACTGAATCGGTCTTAGTTGAAATTACAGATGTAAATGGTGGTACTTTTGAATTTGATCGAACTATTGTGAATCATAAAAACTATAAAATCTTAAATACAAACAAATAATGAAATACAAAATAGCCCCTCTGTTATAAAGCAGAGGGACTATTTTGTACAGAAAAAATTCCATTAGTTTATGTATCCTAATACACTAACAATCTTACTTGCTTTTAAATTATTAATGTAATAATAAATTTCTAATCCTCTTCTCTCTGCTTTTAGCACTTTACCTTTCATTTTTGATAAATGCTGCGAAACAGTCGATTGCGGAATATTTAATATCTCCGTTAATTGTGATACATTACAAGTTTTACGGGCACTTAATTCATTTACAATTTGTAAACGTATTGGATGCGCCATAATTTTCAAAATATCCACATCTTCTTCAGTAACTAAAGTTTTTTTTATCTCGCTCGTATATGTTGTCATAAGACATTCCCCTTTTATATTGATTCCTTTTTATTAAGATCCATCTCTAAAGAAAGATACACTCCTGATTATGCAACCAAAACCCTTATATAGGAATAATAGGATTTTAATTCTTTAAAAATAGAAATGCTATATTTATTTTATTTATTTGGCACATATACATAATACAATTTCAATTTGTGGTGTATGTGAAGTTGGCATAAATTTATGGTGAAGATTGTTCAAATAACTTAGAATCCAATCTAGTTTAAAAGAACATTTTATATTTCAATATAATTAATTTATAACAATATTAAGATTTAAATATACAATATATTAAGTTTTACAGAAAGGAGGATGGAAAATACCAAATTTAGTATGCTTTAAAATTGTAAATGGCCAATATTTCTTATTTGTCGAAGGTATTCAAATTCCTGTACCCATCCCTGCTGCTGTTGCAGGTCTTTTAATTGGTTTAGGATTAGTTCCACTTTGTTCTTAATATCAAAAAAGGCGACAATTTTCAAAGGTCGTCTTTTTTGTATAAACTTTAAAGTGAATTATCATATTACCCTATGTACCAAAGCCCCTATCATTATCTCAATTCAAATCCAGTAAAAGCTTACACTGTTTTCCATAATGATAAAGCATAAATCCAGTTTGGATCCCCATTTCCCTGATAATTCTGAACCGCTTCATACATTTTGCCTTCGTGTACAACTCTATCTCCCTTTTTATATGCCTTCTTTGCATCCCAAGTTTCATATGAAACGCTTTTATCTTTCGTAGTAACTGTGAATATATCACTCTGAGCTGATTCGTTTCCAACTACATCAACAGCTTTAACCGCATATTTATATGTAGTATTAGCAAGCAAATTTTTATCCATATGAGAAGTAGAATTAGATGTTCCAACTTTCTTCATTACACCAGAAATTTCTCTGTAAATATTATAATGGTCTACACCGACATTATCGTCAGATGGACTCCACATTAGATCAACACTTGATGCGGTCGTTCCCATGCTGTGTAATCCTTTTGGCTGTGTAGGTGCTTCTGTATCAGGAGTCGCTACTGCTGTTTTCACTTTAACTGCTGTGCTTTCTTTTGATACATTTCCAGCTGCGTCAATCGCTTTTACAGTATAAGAGTATTCAGTACTTGGTTGTAATTGTTTATCAATAAAATGAGTGCTTGGTACTGTATCAATAATCTCTCCATTACGTAGAACTTGATAACCTTTTACCCCTACATTATCCGTAGAAGCGCTCCATGTTAGTTCTACACTATTTGCTGTAACTTTTGTTGCCTGAAGCTCATTTGGATTACTTGGTGCTTCTGTATCTGGTTTCAAATTATTAACTAAATTTACATCGATTACATTATAGAATGCATTTACTGTATCAGCTACATCCCATACCGCTAAAATCACATGGTATCCACTGCGATCAGTAGGCACGTTGATTTTGTGAGTTAAATTGTTTGAAGCTGCAGAACCATCATGTTGCACAGTTCCAATTAGCTCAAAGTCAGCTCTTGTTAGCGGTTTATTTGGATTCCAATTCTTTTTCGTAATGTAGTAATGCCATTGGCTAGTTAAGTGGGGAGCTGTATATTTCCATGTAAACGCATTCTCTCCACCAGTTATCGTATTTTTAAACCAACGATTTGCTGTTTGTTGATCCAAAATACCATCAAATTTACCACCTGCCGAAGCAATTTGCCCATCAACTGGACCACCTTGTGGAAATCCTTTTGGAGCTTCTAAACTTTGTGGTTCATACATAACACTTCCGCAGTTCACGTTTAGTGCACCGTAAGTTTGGCTACATAAAGCAGAACGACTTCCAGGTTTTTCAACGAAACCGTGCGCATATGCATTTTGAGGAATAAGAGTCGTACCGATGATTCCAGCCGTCAATGCAACGGCTCCTAGACTTTTCTTATTCATTTTCATGTTTTGTAGGTGTTTTAAAATTCGATTTTTCATGTTTATATCCCCTTCTTGCTATACTTCGTAGTGTGATGAGGGCTTTGATGCAAAAGAATAACAATAAGCACACTTAATAATGAACGAATGTTCCAATCATTATTATTAAATATTTCACTTTACGAATATATCATGACATATAAACTACTAAAACTTGTGCAGAAACGTTGAACTTAATACTAACACTGGCCAAACATTAAATTCACCTAGATGCTTATACATACAACTTCTTCATTTTTAACACATGTTAGGCGTTTGTATATACTATTTACAAAACAGATTTTGTTAAGGAGGAATTCATATGCCTACAATGTTACAAGAAGAAGTTGAAGAAGCACGAGAAACATATGTCAGTCGTATCATATTAGTTGGTGGATCAGCATTATTTTTAGCGGGTGGTGTTATATCAGCAATTTCTGCTTTTAAAGCTTATAATCGATTATCACATACACCGCCTTCTTCAGATAACTCATAGTTGTATCATTTGTTCTTTACAAGCATTTAAACGAAACTCATTAATCTATACAACTTAATTTAAATTCAACCGTAAACGCTTGATCATAATACACAGCATTTGGATTCACGATATATAGTTTTTTATCTCCGAATATCGTTCTAAAGACCTCTACAGATTCTTCTTCTTTATCATCTAATACAAGATAATAAAATGGACCGCCTTTTTCTAACGCAGTTACTTGTAAATATATTCCAAGATGCGTTACAACGACTTTTTCCAATTTTGCATTTGCACGTATAGCGCTTAAATCTTTATTGACATTAATTTCTTTCTCACTTTGTTTTGCTGGTATACTTTGAACAGGTAAATCAAAATTCGATTTACCTTGAGTCTTTCCTTCTCTTCCACCCAATCTATCAACATTAAGAGACAGAGTAAAATTATTTGCTATATTAGACACTTGAATTCGGTTTCCATCTTCCCATTCTTCCAAACTCCTGTAAAAACTATCATAAAAAGGTTTAGATTTTTATTAAAAAAATTTAAAATACCAAATTGTTTTTTAAACTAGAAAGAGTCGATGATTCACATTAGAATTTTATATAAATAAGCCAGTGTTACTTCGAAGTGCAATCGTACTTCAAAATAACACCGGCTTGATGCTAGTTCTTTCTATAAAAATAAGGGTATCGATAGAGCTCCTACTCTATTTTCCAAACTTACTTCACCACAAACCTAGTCTGACTACACCCATCCTTCTGCTTCGTTACTTCTAATACAGCTGGCATTGCGTTTTTCAGCTCTTGAACATGTGAAATAACACCGATAAATCGGCCTGATTTTTGTAAGTCAATTAAGGCGTCAACTGCTTTTGTTAATGACTCCTCATCTAATGAACCGAATCCTTCATCGATAAACATCGTTTCAATGGAAATACCGCCTTCATACGCTTGAATTACGTCTGCCATTCCAAGCGCTAAGCAAAGTGATGCGTTAAATTTCTCACCACCAGATAATGTTTTTACATCACGTGTTTGGCCAGTGTATGCATCGTATACATCTAAACCTAATCCACTTTGACGATTTCTCTTTTCAACTCGTTCACTTCGTTTTAAATAGAATTGTCCATTTGATAATTTACGTAGTCGTTCGTTTGCAATTTGAACAATTTGTTCTAAATACTCAATTAAGATGTAACGTTCAAAGGATATACGACTTTCGTTATCCCCTTTCATTACTTCATATAAATCAACAAGTTCTTGGAACGCTTTTTCTTCATCATGAATTTGTTCATCAATTCGTCTAATGTTTTCATGTAAATCAGAAATATATGCTACTGCATTTTGAGCGCGTTGACGTTTTTCTTTTATAATATCTAGGTTAATTTCCAATTCATTTATTTGTTCACCTAAGAAAGTAATATCCATATACTCTTTATCTTTTAATTCAATACTTAATTCTTCAATTTGTTTTACAAGCACTTCAAGAGACGAATAATAACTTTGAATTTCTTGTTGTAATATTTCCATCTCAGCGTCTTTTAATTTTGCTTCTGTATACGTTTGTTGATCTGTAAATCCGCTTTGTTCTAGCTCTTTCATAAAGCGTGTGAAAGTCTCTTCCTTCTTCTCTTTTGCACTATCAAATTGCTTAGAGGCACTATCATGTTCTGCTTGTATACGTATTTTTTCATTTTGCCAATGTTGATATGCTTCTTGAACTTTCGCCCACTCTTCTTCCATAGAACGAAGCTCTTGCGTAGCATGATCAAACTGTACTTTCCAAGCTTCTACTGTTTGTAAGTTTTCAGGAATACTTTTCTTATCATGTTCATAAGACGTACGAAGTTGTAAACATTCCATTTCTGTGCGGTGCATCATTGTTTCTGCTTCACGTTTTTGAACTTGCAATTTGTCGATTTTTTCTTCTACACTTTTTATATTCGCTGCTAATTGCTTCCGCGCTTCTTCACTTGCTTTTAACGTATTTACTTCCGCTGCTAATTGCTTTCCTTTTTGAACGAGTGCACTGTATGTTTCAACTAATTTTTCTGATTGGTATCCACGCTTCAGTACCTCTTCTATCACTTGTTCATATTGTGATTGATAGAAATTCCATTTCTCTTCTAATTGAACATGCAATTTCTCTGCGACATTTTTCTTTTCTCTTAAAACGTCTAATTCTTTTTCATCGATTGTATCACCTTGCTCTGTAGCTTTTTTCGGGTGATTTGTACTACCGCATACCGGACAAGACTCACCATCATGTAAGTGATGAGCTAATATACCAGCTTGTTCATTTAGCCAGCGGCGTTCCATAATTTCATATGAACTAACTGCCATTTGCCTGCTATTATAAGCAGTTTCTTTTTCTTGTCCATATTTTTGTTTTTCTTGCCAAACATTGTATGCTTGCTTTAATACTTTTGCATCTTCTCGCATATTCGTTAGTTCTTCTACTTTAGCTACATATTGCTCTAGAGCGGCTTCTAATTGCTGTAATTCGCCAGACATTATTTGTTTTTTGTTCGTATGCTCTTCTAGTTGTTGATCTAGCTTCTGCATACCTTCTTTTAATTTTCCAATTTGGATTTCAGCATTTTGTAAATTCAACTTTTTCTCAGATAATGATGCAATAATTGATTGTAACTCATCTAATCTTTGAACTTGCTTTTTCGCATCTTCTCGCTCAGATTCCTTATACTTTAATGCTTCATATTTCTCCTGAACGAGTTTGAAGTTTTTCATAATTTGTTCTTTATTTGCTAGTATTTGTTTCCATATGCTTTCAGATTTTTGCTCATTTTGCATCGCTTCCTCATACCATTGCTCAAATGGTAATAATCGCTTCGCCTGCTCCGCACGTTTAAAAGACTTTTCTTTCATTTCGATTATTGTACGGTTTTCTTGTAAAATGTTATATTTCTCATTCTTTTGTTCTAAATCGTTAAATTTCTCATTAACAGATTTTGCTGCATGAAAACGTGTCTCTGCTTCTTTTAATTGCTTCGTTTGAGTATTTTGTTCTACTTGTAATTGCTCAACTTCCGCTTTATACACAGTTGTTTCTTGCTCTAATGCCTCTATTACTTGATGTGTATTAACATGCTCTTGCTCTGCTAACGTCTCTAATAATGCTCCATCACGTATTGGTAATTTAAAGACATTACGGAAATATAGCTCTCGTTCTTTTTGTTTTTCTTGTAAGACGTCTTTCCATTGTTTGCGTTTTTGATCAAGTAAGTCACGCATTAACTTATAACGATCTGTTTTAAAAATGCGACGTAAAATTTCTTCTTTGTTTTCTGTTTCAGATGTTAATAGTTTTCGGAACTCTCCTTGCGGTAACATTACTATTTGGCTAAATTGATGTTTACTTAATCCAATTAAATCTTCAACTTTTTTATTTACATCCGTTACATGAAAACGATCGACGCAAGGAACCTTTTCTTCATTAATTACTTCATATAATTCGACTGCATGTCCTGTAATTGTTTTATTTCCTTGTTTTTTATGACCCAGTTGTCGTTTTATTTCATATCTTTTCCCTTTTAATTGAAAGGTTAATTCCACACTTGTATAAACATTGTCATCAGCGAATTGACTACGAAGCATGCTTGTATCACTACGCTCTTCCCCACTAGCTTCTCCATATAACACATAACAAATCGCATCAAAAATCGTTGTTTTTCCGGCTCCAGTATTACCAGAAATAGCGAAAATACGATGCTCTCCAAGGTCGTTAAAATCAATTACTTCTTTCTGTTTATATGGACCAAATGCCGTCATAATAAGCTGAATCGGTCTCATCCTCGCTCACCTTCCCGTTCTTGCACTGTTTGCAACACATCTAAAAATAGACGTTCTTTCTCTTCTGATAACTCTAGCCCTTTCATTTCTTTATAAAAAGCTTTTAAAAGAGATAAATCATCCGTTTTATGTCTTGAAACAGTTACTTCATTTTCATCTGTGAACTCTCTTCTTTGAATAGATCTTTCAACATGCATTGCATTTGGGTATACAGAACGTATTTTTTCCATCGGCTGCAAGACAGGGTTTTCATCTAATAATTTCACAAATACATAATCTTCATTTACTGGATGATGCAATAAATCGTCTATTTTTGCTTCTACTGTACGCATTTTACGACGCGGTGTAAGTAAACGTTTTTCAATTATTGCTTCACCTTTTTCATCCAGTTCCACAATATAATATCCTTTTTTATGTTTTTCTTCAGAAATAGAATATGCAAGTGGTGAACCTGAATAACGAATTGTCTCATTACGTACAAAATGCGCTTGATGTAAATGGCCAAGCGCCGTGTAATGAAACTTATCAAAATAATGACTATTTACATATTCAGCACCACCAATTGAAAGTGGGCGTTCCGCATCACTCGTATTTTCCTCTGCCTCTCCTGAAGAAGTTACAAATGCATGCCCTACAAATATGTGTCTCGCTTCTTTATCCATCGTTTCTGAAAGTTCGTTCATAAAAATACGCATCGCATCATCATGAGAACGAACATCTTCATTTTTCAATACATGTCTAACAATACTTGGATCTGCATACGGAACGAGATGGAAATGAACCTCTCCGTATTTATCATTTAAAACAACTGGATTATACGGAAATTGAAATTGTCCAACAATATGTAATCCTTGTTTTTTCATTAAATTACTACCAAAATGTATGCGGTCCGGACTATCATGGTTACCTGCCACTGCGATTACTGGTGTTTGTAAATCAATAACTATTTTCTGTAATACATCATTTAATAAGTCTACTGCTTCTGTAGGTGGAATTGCTCGGTCATATAAATCTCCTGCAATAATTACAGCATCCGGTTTTTCTTCTTCAACAGCTTGTACAAACTGATCTAACACAATTTTTTGATCTTCAGTCATATACACACCATGAACAAGCTTTCCTAAATGCCAATCCGCTGTATGAAAAAACTTCATATTTCCCTTCTCCTTTTAATTTACTGATTGTAGTGAAACAAGTTGATAGTTTAGTGTAGTTTTTCCGTTCTCCCACTCTAACTTTTGAACAATTGCACTACCTATTCTTTCCTGATTTGATTTATATAAAGGTAATATTTCTTGAACTGTAAATAGATGATAACCATCTAATATTAATTGAAATAGATTTTCTTCTATATGTAATCTGATTTCTTTTTCATTCGAAATAATTTTCGTGTGCATCTCAAATTTCATTCTAGATACAACCCCTTTTTTCTAATCTCTACATTTTAATAGTATAGTGGCTATGCAAGATTGACAAGTATATACAATGCGATGTACATACTTTTTTAATTATAAATATTTTAATTTTTTTATATAAAATACGGTATGTGAAATTTTTATACTTACAAAAATAAAAATGCTCTTTCAAGCATCCTTATTTTTGTAAGTACTCTTTCATTACATAGTACAATACAGTTATTAAAACAATCGCTACAAAAAACGCGAATACGGCCACAACATACCCATCTTTATTCAGTAAAAAGCATATGGAAATAGATACTATAAAAATCGGAAATACGAGACGCACCTTATCCTTCACTTCTTCTGTCGTATCTGTATGATGAAAATACTGTGTAATTCCTACCATAAGAGAAGACAAAATAATAACCGACAACAGTAAAGGTCCTGGCATTCCGATCTCCCCTTTCTCTATTTCTAATTATATACAAACTTCCCACCCTTTAAAAGTTAGACAATTCAGCTATTTCCACTTTTTCTACATCTACTCTTCAATTGTTTGTTATGCCAGGTGCAATAACTCAATATAAGTTATACATATAATAGCGCCTTTAACACCATGTTTTCAAATAATTGTACTTACAGTAATGTTATAATATTCCTCTTCCACTACTGAAATCCTGCAAATATAACTCGTCAAAATATGCGAGATACATATAAACACTTAGTACCAGCTTTAGACAAAATTTGTCCCGATATTTGCAGGCAACTATACTCCCACCTAAAAATTCGAAGGAGGCAAATAAGTAGGCGGGAGATAGATTGCCCGTAAAAATCCGATTGGTGAGGGCTAATAATAAGTGTGATGGAAAAACCTCCACCGATTAAAGTTTCACTTTATAAAGGACATTTCAGTATGTATCAAGAAATAAGAATAGGAAGATATATAAGGGAGGATTTATAATGACTGAACACGTTTTATTTTCTGTTAGCGAAAACGGCGTTGCATCTATTACTTTAAACCGTCCAAAAGCACTCAATTCTTTATCCTACGACATGTTAAAACCAATTGGGCAAAAACTTAAGGAATGGGAGCAAGATGAGCGTATTGCACTCATCGTTTTAAAAGGAGCTGGAACGAAAGGTTTTTGTGCAGGTGGTGATATTAAAACGCTATATGAAGCACGTTCAAATGAAGTTGCATTACAACATGCAGAGCAGTTTTTTGAAGAGGAATATGAAATTGATACATATATTTATCAATACAAAAAACCAATTATCGCTTGTTTAGACGGAATCGTTATGGGCGGTGGTGTCGGGCTGACGAATGGTGCTACATATAGAATTGTTACAGAGCGTACAAAATGGGCAATGCCTGAGATGAACATCGGCTTCTTCCCAGATGTCGGTGCTGCTTATTTCTTAAATAAAGCACCTGGATATACTGGCCGATATGTTGCTTTAACAGCATCTTTATTGAAAGGTCCTGACGTATTATTTATAAACGCTGCTGACTACTTTATGACATCAGATACATTACCAAATTTCCTTACTGAACTTGAAAGTGTAAATTGGCATAAAGAAGATGTACATACTAATTTAAAAGAAGTCATTCGTACATTTGCAACTGCTCCAAACTTAGAAAGCAATCTTGCTCCTTCATTAGAAGTAATCAATTCACATTTTGCATTCGATACAATTGAAGAAATCATCCAATCATTGGAGAAAGATCAAAGTTCATTTGCTCTAAAAACGAAAGAAACGCTATTATCAAAATCCCCTGTTTCACTAAAAGTAACATTAAAACAATTTATTGATGGACAAGATAAGCCTGTTGAAGAATGTTTCGCAACAGATCTTATACTAGCTAAAAACTTCATGAGACATGAAGATTTCTTTGAAGGAGTACGCTCCGTTGTAGTTGATAAAGATCAAAATCCAAATTATAAATATAAACAATTAAGTGATGTTTCAGAAGAAGATGTAAATCGTTTCTTTAACCTACTTAACGCATAACAGTGAGGCTATAGTAGTAGTGTATTCATAACTACTACTATAGCCTCTTTTCTATTTAATATTTTTTAATAAAATTTAATATTTTTTAATAAAATTTAATTTTATTAAATCGAAATTTATGCTACACTGATTTTAATCAAATATTCTAAAAATATAAAAAGGAGGAGCGACTATGATAGAAAATTATTTTCTTTTCATCATTATGTCTATTTGTCTAATCATTTTACCCGGACCTGATACAGCAATGGCTACGAAGAACACATTGGTTGCTGGTAAAATGGGCGGTGTTAAAACAGTGTTCGGTACATGTGTTGCACTTTTGATTCATACATTAGCTGCTGTAATTGGTCTTTCCGCACTTATTGTAAAATCAGCTCTTTTATTTTCTATTTTCAAGTATGTTGGGGCTCTATATTTAATCTATATCGGTATTAAAGCACTTTTAGCAGTAAAAAACCAAGAAGGTGTAAATACAAATGATGTATCTATGAATACTGATAACGAACATACTCCTTGTTTTCGCCAAGGTTTTCTTACGAATTTATTAAACCCTAAAATTGCAGTCTTCTTTTTAACTTTTTTACCGCAATTTTTAAATCCAAGTCATAATACACTTATTCAGCTTCTCGTAATGGGCCTAACTTATCTCGTTTTAACAGTCATTTGGTTCGCTTTTTATATATTTTTAATTGATAAAATTAGTGCTTTTATGAAGAAACCAAAGACGCAAAGTTATATTCAAGGGCTAACAGGAATCGTATTAATTGGATTTGGTATTAAACTAGCATTTGAAAAAAGTAATTAGTTAAGCAAAAAACACCACCTCTTAAAGAGTGGTGTTTTTCATTTAACATTATATCTGGCTGATTTGAGCTAATAATCAGTGGTGGATGCCCCCCAACTGATTAAAGTTTCACTTTATTAAAACCAGCGCTCAGTTACAACTTTTTTGCGTGTATAAAATTGAACGCCATCCGTACCATTTGTACCAAGATCTCCAAAGAAGGAAGCTTTATTTCCTGCAAATGCAAAGAATGCCATTGGTGCCGGAACATTTACGTTTACACCAATCATACCAGCATCAATATTGTCACGGAATGTTTGTGCGTGCTTACCATTTGACGTATAAATAACAGCACCATTCGCAAATTTCGATTGATTTGTAAGTTTAATACCTTCTTCTAAATCTTTTACTCTCACAATACTTAATACTGGAGCAAAGATTTCATCTTGCCAAATTTTCATTTCTTGATTTACGCCATCAAAGATCGTTGCACCAACAAAGTAACCTTCTCCTACTTCTTCATTAATCTTGCGGCCATCTACTAATAAAGTTGCTCCATCTGCCACCCCGCTATTAATATAGCCTAAAACACGTTCTTTATGAGATTCACGGATTAATGGTCCAACGTAATTATCTTCTTGGAAACCATCACCCACTTTTAATTTTTTCGTCTCTGCTACTAGTACGTCAATGAATTCATCAGCGATTTCGTCTACTACTGCTACGACAGAGCATGCCATGCAGCGCTCTCCACTACTTGCAAACGCAGATCCAATTACACCTTGTACCGTTTTCTCAAGGTTACAATCTGGCATAACAACCGCATGATTTTTCGCACCTGCTAACGCTTGAACACGTTTTCCATGTTTCGTTCCTGTTTCATATACGTAACGCGCCACCGGCTCAGAGCCAACGAACGAAACTGCTTGAATATCTTTATTCTCTAAAATACTATTTACAACATCTTTTCCGCCTTGTACTAAATTTAATACACCTTTTGGAAAACCAGCTTCATAGAATAACTCTACAAGTCGCTCTGCTAAAAGTGGCGTTCTTTCAGATGTTTTTAATACGAACGTATTACCGCAAGCAATTGCAAGTGGGAACATCCATAATGGAATCATCATTGGGAAGTTAAACGGTGTAATCCCAGCAACAACACCGATTGGGTAGCGCCATATCGACCCATCAATTCCGCTAGCAATATTCGGAAGAGCTTGTCCCATCATTAAATTTGGTGCCGATGTTGCTAATTCTACCGCTTCAATACCACGCTGTACTTCGCCCGTTGCATCCGTTAGCGTTTTACCGTTTTCTAGCGTAATGATTTTTGCAAGCTCATCTTTGTTTTCTTGTAAAAGCTGTAAATATTTATATAATTGTCTTGAACGATTCGGAACTGGCACTTTAGACCATTTTTCGTATGCCGCTTTTGCCGCTTCAACAGCTTTTTCTACATCTTCTTTTGGAGAAAGTGGAACGTAAGCGATGATTTTTCCAGTTGCCGGATTCGGAACTGCTTCTACTTCAGTACCAGTAGATTCTACCCATTCACCATTAATATGATTTTTTACTCGTTTAATTTCAGTTGTAATCATTATATTCTCTCCTTTTTTATGATTTTTATAAGTCTACTATTTTTGATTAGAAATTAATTGTTCGCTAATTTTCTTATATAAAGCAGCCATATCGTTTTCACCATATCCTGCCTCACTCGCTTCTTCATATACGTTTAATAGCATTTCGCTTACTGGCAAGTGGAGTTCGCTTTCCTTAGCTAAATCAACTGCAAAGCCTAAATCTTTTTTTAATAGATTTACAGTAAAGCCTGGCTCGTAGTTTTCTGTTGCAATGAAACTTTTATAATTGCGCTCATAAATTCTACTTTGACCGTAACTTACATTTAAAATATCAAACATTTTATCTAAGTCCATATTGCTCTTTTTCGCTAATGTTAAAGCTTCACTCACACCAGCTGTATAAAAACCAATTAATAGATTGTTAATTAATTTAACAGTTGTACCACTATCAATTTGTTCACTAACGTGGAAAATATTCGCTCCTAACACTTCCATGACAGATTCAGTTTTCGCATATACCTCTTTTGATCCACCAACCATAAACGTTAATGTACGGTTTTCTGCTCCAATTACCCCTCCACTAACAGGCGCTGCTAAAAAGTCTACTTTCTTTTCCTTTGCAGCCTCTTCTAACTGTTTGTTTAATTGTGGAGATACTGTACTAGTATCAATTAAAACTACATTAGGGTGGCTATTTTCAAATAATCCTTCTGCTCCGAAATATACCGCTTCAACCGCACGAGGTGATGGTAAACTTGTAAAAATCACATCACATGTCTCTGCTAGTTTCGAGATTGATAAACCGATAATTCCGCCTTCTTTTTCAAAAGAAGCTTCCGCCTCTTTATTCAAGTCCACTCCGTATACTGTATAACTTGATTTAACTAAATTTTTAGACATAGGAAGACCCATGTTACCTAAACCTATAAAACCAATCTTTCTCATATCGCTTTCCTCCTATTTACACAATATATTTCCCGCGATTAATAATGACTTTCGCAATATCTCTCTTTTTCGTAAATAAGTTCGTGTATAAAGGCACTAATAATTGACGGATCTCAGCTAAAATTACATTTCTATCTTGTTCATCTGTGACAGCCGCTGAAAGAATGAGAGTCGCTGCATCTTCTACTTTGCGATAACCTTCTTCACAAATAACATCTGTTATCATTTGCTTCGTACGCTCTTTTTCCTCGCCATTTTTACTAACCGCTTTCTTCGTACGTAAAAATGCTGATTCCATGACGTACACGTCCGTCAACATATTTGATAATACGCGTGAATATTCTTGCTCTTGATCAATTTTTAAGCCCGGAGTTTTAGAGAGCGTTTTCAAAGATTGTTTCAACAATTTTTTCGCTAATAACATGTAACGATGGTTTCTTTCTACATTTGTTATATCATTTTCTACTTCATGATCTTCTATTTGCTCTATTTGTTTCATTAACATTTTGGCAACTGTTAATCTATTAATTTCGTTCGTTCCTTCAAAAATACGACTAATTCTAGCATCACGATATAAACGTTCTACTTCGTATTCTTGCATATAACCGTATCCACCATGAATTTGTACAGCCTCATCTACAATATTGCCAAGTGTTTCAGAAGCATTTACTTTATTAAGAGCACATTCAATTGCAAATTGGGACATTTTTTTCATAATATCCTCTTCACTCTCATGAATTGCTTCATCAATTACACCTGCTGTACGGTAGGCTGCACTTTCTGCTCCATATGTAGCAATGATCATATTTGCAATTTTCTCTTGAATCATCGTAAAGTCCACTAATTCAGTTTGAAACTGTTTTCGTTCTTTTCCATATTGTACTGACAAGCCAATTGCTTGTTTTGCTGTTCCAATATTTCCAAAAGCAAGTTTTAATCTAGCGAAGTTAAGAATATTAAGAGCTACGTGATGCCCTTTCCCAACTTCCCCTAAAACATTTTCAGCAGGGATGACAACATCTTCTAGAATAAGCGTAGCCGTTGAAGAACCTTTAATCCCCATTTTCTTTTCTTCTAATCCAATTGATACACCTTCACATGTTCTTTCGACAATAAACGCTGTCATTCCTTTATTTGTTTTCGCAAAAACAACGTATACATCAGCCATATGAGCGTTCGTAATCCACTGCTTCTCACCATTTAACTTCCAAGCTGTACCATCTTCATTCAATACTGCACTCGTTTTTGCACTTAATGCATCAGAGCCAGCATTTGGCTCAGTTAAAGCATAAGCACCAATCCATTCTCCTGATGCGATTTTTGGTAAATACTTTTCTTTTTGTTCTTTCGTTCCGTAGTATATGTAAGGCAATGTACCTACACCCGCGTGTATATTAAAAGAAACGCTAAATGCACCAGCGTATCCCATCTTTTCTGCTACAAGTCCTGAGACTGCTTTTCCTAACTCGAACCCGCCATATTCTTCCGGGACCTCGATACTCAACAATCCAAGTTCCCCAGCTTTCCCAAATAATTGACGAGAAACTTTATAGTTATGTTGTTCAATGTTCTCAACTTGTGGAACAATTTCTTGCTTAACGAATTGTTCTGTCATTTTTGCGATTAAATCTTCATCCCCTGAAAAATCTTCTGGTGTAAAGAAAGTATTATTCACATCTTTATTGAGTGAAAAAAATTCATCCCATGGTAACTTCGTTTTCTCCATCTGAATCCCCCTATCATTTCGGCCTTCATTGCTTTTTGCATATGCTCGTCTACGATGAGTGGAATATCTTATTATTGAAAACAGAAGGCGATGAATTTTCACATCAAGCATTTCGTTTTGCCAAAGATGTATTCTCATCGCCTTAGTCCTTCTACCTATTGATCTTCAGATAATACTGTTTTTGCAATTCCAGTATCTAATTCTTCAAAGTCATGATATGAAATTGTTTCATATAACTCACTTCTCGTTTGCATATTAGAAAGTGCATCTTTTTGAGAACCAGTCTCTTTAATTAGCGTAAATACATTCTCATATGCTTTTGCAGCAACTCGAAGTGAGGTTACAGGATAAATCACCATTTGGAAGCCCATATTTGCGAATTCCTCCGCACTATAATATGGTGTTTTCCCGAACTCAGTCATATTCGCTAATAAAGGTGCATTTACTTTACTATTAAATAGACGGAACTCCTCTTCTGATTGAAGCGCTTCCGGGAAAATTGCATCTGCCCCTGCTTTTACATATGCGTTTGCTCTTTCGATCGCTGCATCTAATCCTTCTACACCGCGAGCATCTGTGCGCGCTACAATATATAAGCTTGGTGCAACTTCTTTAATCGCTTTAATTTTTTGAACCAATTCTTCTGTAGTAACAAGTTTCTTACCATTTAAATGTCCACATTTTTTTGGTAATTGTTGATCTTCAATTTGGACAGCCGCTACTTTCGCTTCTACCATTTCTACAGCTGTTCTCGCTACGTTTAGTACACCACCAAATCCTGTATCAATGTCAACAAGAACTGGTAAATCTGTAGCTCTTACTAGATCTCTTGCTCTCTCAGCTACTTCAGTAGACGTCACGATACCTAAATCTGGTAGCCCTTTACTTGCAGTATAAGCTGCTCCCGATAAATAAAGAGCTGAAAAACCTGTATTTTTCGCAACAAGAGCCGCCATTGCATCATGAGCACCTGGAATTTGCAAAATTTCATTTGCTTCTACTAAAGCCCGGAAGCGATTCGCAAGCTCCTCTTGTGTTGACTGTTTATTCACAACCCAAGCCATTCTAAATTCCCCCTATTATTAAATTAAGAATAGATCTACAAATTCGTTTACATTCATATTTTCTAGTTTTTCTTCATTTAAACAAGCTTCATGAATTTGTTCTTGTTGCTTACTAGAATAATGACCTGCCATATTTGCAGTAAATTTTTGAACAACTTTTGGAATTGCTTCGTCTCTACGGAAACGGTGGCCAAGTGGATATTCACATTCCACATTTTCTGTTACAGTACCATCTTTAAAGTGAACTTGAACAGCATTGGCGATTGAGCGCTTGTTCGGGTCAAGGTAATCTAAACTGTACTGTTTATTTTCAACAACAACCATCTTATTACGTAATTCATCTACACGTGGATCGTTTGCTACTGCATCCTCATAATCGTCCGCAACGATATCTCCTTTTAATAAACCAATTGCCGTAATGTATTGTAAGCAATGATCACGATCAGCTGGGTTATTTAATGGACCTTCTTTATCGATAATACGAATTGCTGATTCATGAGTTGTAATTGTAATACGATCAATTTCATCTAATCTTTCTTTAATTTCCGGGTGCAACTTCACTGCACATTCTGCAGCTGTTTGTGCATGGAATTCTGCTGGATATGACACTTTAAATAATACATTTTCCATTACATATGACTCTAGTGGTCTAGCTAATTTTAATTCTTGCTTGTTAAATAATACATCTTGGAATCCCCATCCTGGCGCAGATAATGCTGTTGGGTAACCCATTTCACCTTTTAGAGCAGTCATTGCAAGATGAACACCGCGGCTCGTCGCATCACCTGCTGCCCATGATTTACGTGAGCCAGTATTTGGAGCATGACGATATGTACGAAGACTAGAATTATCAATCCACGCATGTGATAATGCATTAAAGATTTCTTCACGTGTTCCGCCTAGCATTTTCGCAACTACAGCAGTTGTTGCTACTTTTACGTATAATACGTGGTCAAGACCAACACGGTTTAAACTATTTTCTAAAGCAAGTACACCTTGAATTTCATGTGCTTTAATCATCATTTCTAGTACTTCACGTACTTTTAAAGGTTCTTTTCCTTCTGAAATACGAACGCGACTAATATAATCTGCAACTGCTAAAATTCCGCCTAAGTTATCAGATGGATGTCCCCATTCTGCTGCAAGCCATGTATCGTTATAATCTAACCAACGGATCATACATCCGATATTAAATGCGCCTTTTACTGGATCTAGAACATAAGACGTACCTGGTACACGTGTACCGTTTGGCACAATAGTTCCTGGTACAACTGGTCCTAGTAATTTCGTACACTCTGGATATTGTAGTGCTAAAATTCCGCATCCAAGCGTATCAAGTAATACGTAGCGAGCAGTACTGAATGCTTCTACACTTGTAACCTCTTTATTTAATACATAATCCGTAATCTCTTCTAATAATGCATCTTTTTGTTTAATTTCATTTGTTTTAATCATGCTATTCTTCCCTTTCTGTCGAAAATTCGTTATTATTAATGATGGGTGTCGGTCAAACACCCATCTGGCGGGCGGCGCTAACAACTCCCCAGTTGTTCTTATTTACTAAGTACATGTCGCTCGCCAATGTAATTTACACGCGGACGGAACAAGCGGTTGTTCACATGTTGCTCAATAACGTGCGCACATAATCCTACTGTTCTAGAGCTAAAGAAGATTGGTGTGTATAGTTGAATTGGAATACCAAGCATCCAATATACCGGAGCAGCATAATAATCAAGATTCGGATAAATTCCTTTTTCCTTCTCCATAATCTTCTCTCCGGCTTCACACATTTCATATAGTGTATAATCACCTTTCACATCACATAACTGCTTTAAAGCTTCCTTCATCATAAGTGCTCTTGGATCTATCTTCTTCATATACACGCGATGTCCAAAGCCCATAATTTTTTCTTTGTTATAAAGTTTTTTCTGTAATAACTCTTCAAACTTCGCAACATTACCTGCTTCTAAAAGCATGTACATAACGGCTTCATTCGCACCACCATGTAAACTTCCTTTTAAAGATGCAACTGCACCTGTTAAAGCACCATATAAATCTGATTGTGTTGATGCAATTACGCGAGCGGTAAATGTAGAGTTTGGCATTTCATGTTCACTATATAAAACAAGGGAACGATCAAAGATCTTCTCCTCAAGTTCAGTTGGTTTTTTCCCAGTTAACATATAGTAGAAATTCGCACTATATGACAATTCTTGAAGAGGTTCGATAGGCTCCTCATTATTTAAAATATGATAGCTATTCGCTACAATGTTAGGTACTTTACTTAAAAGCTTGTACCCTCTACTTTTATTTACTTCTAACGCGCGGTTTTCGATATCATTATCGTAACCAGCTAATGCAGACACACCTGTACGTAATCCATCCATAGGATGCGTTTCTTTAGGCAATGCCTTTAGCACGTTGAATACACCTTCTGGTACTGTATATTCTTCTTTTAATTTCTTTTCAAGTGTTGCTTTCTCATCCTCATTCGGTAGATGTTCTTCCAATAAAAGGTGCACAATGTCTAAATACTCTTTTGTTTTTGAGAGTTCGATTAAATCATACCCTTGAATTACAATTTCACCTTTTACTGTGTCAAGAAACGAAATTTTCGTCTCCGCTGCTACTACACCATCTAATCCCGGGGAAAATTTTTCTTCAGCTTTCATCATTATTTCCTCCAATCCTAATAGATCTTCGTGCACATAACTGTAAGCCTTTACAATACTGTGGAACTACATTTCTATTTCAATGTATCAGAGTTTTTAGAAGATTTCAATTTATTTTATAATGATAAGTTCCCTATACTTTTACTGCTGTAATAATACAATTTTCCAAAAATAATTTTTATACTTTATAACGAAAGGACAGACTTTGCACCATTTTTTCTAAACCAAAATATAGAGATATTCCATATAATCCCACAGGATATAGCTTTACTCTCTATTTTCTTTTTCAAATAAAAAAACGAGCTGTATACATATACAGCTCGTTTCCAAATGATATTTATTTCACAATTCCTTAAATATAATTTTTATATACAATTTATTTATTTTTAATAAAGTTATTATTTTACATAATTAAATTAAATTTCTTCTGTTTCTATATGATAACTTACAACTAAATCATAGTTTTGAAAATACA
Source organism: Bacillus sp. H1a (assembly GCF_000633475.1). NCBI lineage: Bacteria > Bacillati > Bacillota > Bacilli > Caryophanales > Bacillaceae > Bacillus > Bacillus sp. H1a. The sequence goes on from NZ_AYMH01000064.1 coordinate 132,514, forward strand.
AAAGGTCATCAAAATCTACAAAAAATCGAATACCATCTATTTCAATTGATACTACATCCCCATCTGGTTTCTCAGTAGAAATTCCTAAAGAGTATCCAGGCCCAGGCCGAATTGAGTTATTTCCTCCGTATCTTACGATAAAGTGAAACTTTAATCAGTGGGGGTTTTGTCCCTCCCCCACTGATTATTAGTTGAACCAATCGGGCTTTTACGAGCAGTTGATCTCCTGCCTAACTTCCTTGTATTTGCTGAATTTTGAGGTGGAGGTCTTACTGCTCGTTAATGCGGGATAAATCGAATAGATTCATCATGTTTTATACGCAATTCTTCCTTAAACCATTGTAGAGCTTCATGATCAATTGAAATTTTCATCTTTACTCCTCCTGTTTACGCAAATTCTTTTTTACCTAATCGCTGTTTTACAAAAATGACAAATATAATTAAAGCTATTAATCCTGAAATTGCACTACCTGCGAATAAAATACGGTAACCAAATATTTGTGAAACAAATCCAAGTAAAATCGCACCTAATCCAATACCTAAATCAAATGCGGTAAAGAATGAAGCGTTAGCAACTCCTCTTTTACTCGAAGCAACAATTGTAAGCATCGCTGCTTGCAAAGCGGGCTGTGCTGAACCGAATCCAACACCATATAATGCCGCTGCGACAATTACACCCATTAAACTATTTGAAATCGTTAGTACAACTATAGCTAAAATGGTAATACATAATGTTGGGAGTATGATAAATACTTCTCCATATGTATCTAATAATTTACCTGAAATCGGCCTTACAATTGTTAAGGCAATTGCATATACAAGAAAGAATGTCCCAGGATTCACATCAATTGATGATGCAAATAACGGTAAAAAGGTTGTAATCCCTCCATATGCAAAAGATAAAAAGAAAACAACAATCGTAATTGATAAAACGGATTTTTCAAACAGCTGAATTTTCCCTTTTTCTTTTTGTGGTGCAAACGGTATCTTCGTTATTAATGATAATACGACCGCCATAAAAGATAAAAGAGTTGCTAATAAGAATAGACCATGAAATGAATAATTTTGTATAACCCATAATCCAATCATCGGGCCGATCGCCATTGCAATTGTCATCGCCATTCCATACCAGCCCATTCCTTCTCCGCGGCGTGAATCTGGAATAATATCAGTTATTGCTGTTCCAACAGCTGTTGTAGAAACGGCCCATGTTACCCCATGAATAACACGTAAAACCGCTAAGAATATAATAGTTGATGCTAAATTATAGGAAAACATTGTTAGTCCAAAAAAGATAAGTCCCCAAATAATAAAAGATTTCCTACCATATTTATCTAACATACCTCCAATAATCGGGCGTATTACAACTGCGGCTATTGTAAACATTCCCATCATCAGTCCAACTTGTGATTCATTCCCACCTATTTCTTTAATAAAAAGCGGGAGCGTTGGAACAAGCAAATAAAACCCTGTAAATAAAAATAACATCGCGATAGTCATTTGGATAAATGATTTCGTCCATAATCGTTCCATTAAAATACCTCCATAAACACGTAAAATATTAAAATCAACACATCCATTGTATATTTTTCATATTCCTTTTCCCTCCGCTATTAGACGTATCTTTTCGTAATAAATGGTCCACCATCAATTCACATTGGTCTTACGACTTTGTACGTATGTTTTAACCGAAAGTCCTATCTATATGTACCTTTATAAGTATTAAAAGAATATACTACTTTATCATTGAAACTTAGGAGTGATCGTTTTCATGTGGGTATCACCAAGAATAACTGCTGCGGTCCCATCAGCTCCCTCAATACATGTTCCTGCCGTTCATACTGCTAGTTCTGATGTTGGTATCGAACTTCCTGCCGCTTGGCAACAATATCAATCGACTGACCAAGTCACCCCTTCATTTTGGCATCATGGTACACATCCTAGTAGTACTACTTTTTATAGCCCTAGCTATCCAATACCTCCGACTCAAATTTTTTATCATTTCCCGCCAATTTACTTTCAAAATTTCTATGGTACTTTTAACATTTAAAAATAATATTACTCTTTATAATACAAAAAGCACCAAAGAAACCGTTTTTCCGGTACCTTTGGTGCTTTTTAAATGCATTATTTATTGTCCATTATTGGAAGGGGTCTCTCCTGTGTTCCCGCCAGTGGTTGGTGGATTTGGAGTTCCTTGGCCACCCCCAGTGGTTGGTGGATTTGGAGTTCCTTGGCCACCTCCAGTAGTTGGTGGG
>NZ_AYMH01000065.1:0-28397 GCF_000633475.1 Bacillus sp. H1a
GATAACGCCATTCTCCCTTAATTTTGATATAAGTCTCATCCAAATGACAAGATAAGTGTGCAGATTTATTTTTCACTTTCCAAATTTGATAGATGAGATTGCCATATTCATGAACCCATCGCATGATGGTTGTTGGGTGAACTGAAATACCACGTTCTTTCAGGATTTCAGATACATCGTGATAACTTAAAGAAAAACGGCAGTAGTAGCCGACAGCTACTAAAATAATATCTTTCTTGAATTGTTTTCCTTTAAAATATCTCATGTCTGATTCTCCTAGATCCTGTTTTCTAGAGTGTAGCTTCATATAGAAAACTTTGCAACAGAACCCCCATGAGTACATAAAAAAGGAAGAGAATTTTTAAAATTCTCTTCCTTTTTTATGTACTCATTAGCTGTTTAGTATATCGAAAAATGATGTAGAATTTATCTATTCTATTATAACAGTATTAAGCATGATTTTAAGATGAAATATTGCATATTAAAATGTATTGATATGAGTTAATACACTTAATATAATGAGAGTATAAGATTTACTACATCATAATATTAAAAAGGAGGAAATGATTATGGAAATCGCAATGGCAGTTTTAAAATTCATAGGTGGAGCAATTCCATTGGTTCAAGAGCTTTTAAAAGCATTTATGTAAGTTTATTACGCCGCAATTATTTATAGAAATTATCAGACAAATGATCTGTATATCAAAGATAAATTGATGTGCAGATCATTTGTCTGAAAAAACTTTAAACAAGAAATAGAATCCCAGAAATCATAAGGGATTCTTTTTCTGTATGTGTAATTATGGCTGTACCTCATGTCCATCAACCTAACAGAACAGGTTGCTCCCAAAACGATAAAAATGAACTTCGTTGCTATAAAAAACACAAAACTTTCGTTAAAGGGGAGCTTTAAAATGTTAACTTGATGGGCTGAACCCCTTATTCCCCTTATCGAGGGGGGATTAGTGTTCAATTATATATATTAATTATGAACAAAATTCACCTATTAGTACTTGAAATATAGGTGGATTATTGCTTAGAAATAAATTTGTAATTGCTGGTGATTTTTATCTAGTCTACTGTAAAAATCACTATAGAAAGAGAGAACAGGATTGTAATGGTAATAAAAATAGAAGAGATATACCAAGAGATATTGGACAGTAAAAGGAACAGATTTCCCACAGGTACATGGAGTGATGATCAAGATAATAATCTAGCAAAACGTGTAATCAAGTATCTTATAGAAAAAGTTTTAAAGTGGGATGAAAAAACAATTCTTAAGAGTTGGAAATCTCAATTAATTGTTCAATATAAATTAGGTGGTTTACTTAGCGTTAAATACCATGATAGCCCATATGGAATGATAAATGATGTTTATCCGAATTGTTTTAAAGAATGGGAATTTCAAATGACACCTAGGAACTATTGGACAAAGGAAAAAGCATTGGAAGCATTAAAATGGACGATAGAAAAAAAAGAAAGGTTAACAGATAATAAACTATTGGAGGTTTATAACATTCGGTGGTTATCTAATCATAATTTGAGTTCGCCTTGCCAAATTTTTTGGGGAAATAGTCCTTACATAATGATAAATGAATTATATCCAGGCCATTTTAAGGAATGGGAGTTTAAAAAAACTCCTAGTCGTTTATGGACAAGAAAAAAAGCGTTGGAAGCATTAAAATGGACGATAGAGGAAAGAAAACAAATGAATAATGAGGAGATAAGAAAAAAAATTAGTGTAATTTGGTTTTCAGAAATAGGCTTAAGGACCCCATTGGAGAGATATTGGAATGATAGTCCATTTAGTATGATAAATGAGTTATATCCTGGATGTTTTAAAGAGTGGGAATTTCAGAAAACACCTAAAAACTACTGGACAAAGAAAAAGGCACTGGGGGCATTAAAATGGACGATAGAGGAAAAAGAAAAGTTAACAAATGAAGAACTTATAAAGGTCTATAGTAGAAGATGGATAATTAATCAAGGGTTAAGAACCCCATTAGATAGAATTTGGAAAAATAGTCCATATGCCATGCTACACGAGTTGTATCCAGGGAAATTTAAAGAATGGGAATTAAATAGGGCCCCTCGTGGATTTTGGACAAAGGAGAAAGCATTGGAAGCATTGAAATGGACGATAGAGGAAAAAGAAAAATTAACAAATGAAGAACTAATAAGGGTGTATAGTAGAGGGTGGATAATTAATCAAGGGTTAAGAACCCCATTAGATAGGTTTTGGAATAAGAACCCACATGCTATGTTAAGTGAACTATATCCTAATTAATTTATAAAAAATATGAAAGTTTGACATAAATGAAACTAAATCTTTCTTTTACGGGCTCTGTTGCAAAGTTTTTATATAAACAAAAAAATCCTAATTTAGTAGGTAGAGTTTATGCAACTTTGAATAGTTTCTCTAATTCATTGTACGTCGAAAAAACGAGGTTTGGTTGTTGCAAACTTCGTTTTTGTTTATATAGGGCATGAATAGTTTCGATGCCTTTCAAGGTACGTGAAGCATGGCGAAGAATTTGAAATCCTGCGGATTTGGAAAAACGTCGCTTGATATGTCTATGATCCTGTTCGATGAGATTATTCAAATGCTTGATTGTGCAATGAATGGTATGCTTTTGAACTACCTCCACTTTCACTTCGTTTAGAAGTGGGGGATTCCTAAGTAAAGAGTTCTATCGAACTCTAATTTATTAGGCTATCTCCGCAGTCCTTGCGGTTAGAAGCCTTATCGCTTCCTTCTTTAGATTGATACTTGCGTTAATATCCCTATCATGATGTGTACTACAAGAAGGGCAATCCCATTTACGTAGGTTTAGATTTTTAACGTCTTTGTTTTGATATCCACAACAAGAACATAATTGGCTTGAAGCAAATGTTTTCGATACGACAATGACTTGTTTACCGAACCATGTTGCTTTATATTCCAACATGGTTCGAAACTGTGACCATGATACCTCACTAATCGCTTTTGCTAACTTATGATTCTTTAACATATTCGATACTTGCAAATCTTCTATACCGATAACATCGTGGTTTTTGATGATTTCAGTTGAGATTTTGTCCAAGTAATCTTTTCTAGTGTTTGTCATGTATTCATGAATTCTAGCAACCTTTATTCGTTGTTTATTCCAGCGAGAAGATCCTTTTGTTCTTCTAGAAAGAACACGCTGTGCTTTGGCTAACTTCTCTTCTAATGATCGAAAAAACTTCGGATTTTTATAGGTTGTTCCATCTGACAAAATGGCAAAATCTTTTAGTCCTACATCAATTCCAATGTAAGAATGTGTTTTCGGAAGTTCTTGCACTTCTGTTTCTACTAACAATGACACAAAGTATCTGCCAGAAGGGTTCCGTCTAACCGTAGCATTTAAAATACGTCCATTTACTTCACGACTTTTGGCAAATCGAACAAGACCTAGTTTTGGCAATTTAATTTTATTTCCTACAACGGCAATGTTTTCATTTGTTTGTTTTGTGGTGTAAGATTGTACGGTATTCTTCTTAGATTTGAAACGCGGGCCACTGTTTTGTTTTTTGAAAAAACGTGTATAAGCATCCGCAAGGTTGCGAACAGACGACTGAATAGCAATGCTATCTACTTCTTTTAACCAAACAAACTCTTTCTTCATGGCAGGGAGTTTGGCAGAGCATGTACCATATGTCAAACCTTTTCCTGTTTCTCTGTATGCGTTATCCCATAGAGATAGGAAATGATTGAATACAAAACGAGAACAACCAATCGTTTTATTGATTAGCGTTGCTTGTGCTTTATTTGGATATATACGAAATTTATATGCTTTATTGATAATCATTCGTTTCACCTCCAGTTCGACATATATCTATTATAGAGTAAACATACATTCGATAGGTAGTGAAGTGATAATGACAAATTATCCAGTAACACTTTACATATGTCGAACAATTAAGATGGCTTCATGCCATCCCTTGTCCGAAGCCAATTCATCTCCCACCTACTCACTAGGCTGCGACCCTTCACGTTCGTTGAGGAAGGAGTCTTCTTGGCTAAAATGATAAAAGCCTTGCTCTCTCAATTTATTGAACACGCAAAGTAACGCGGGAGCCTTGTCTGTTGTGAGAACCGTTGCTTCTCCAATTGTTTTTACTAGTCTTTTCATAAAGGCATAAGCCGCTTGATGATCTCGTTTTTTGCGAAGCTGAATATCCAATGTGTGTCCATCTTTATCAATTGCTCGATAGAGATAACGCCATTCACTTTGATATAGGTTTCATCCAGGTACCAAGACAGCTGCACAGATTTGTTTTTCTTTTTCCAAATCTGATAAATGAGATTTCCATATTCATGAACCCATCGCATGATGGTAGTGGGATGGACCGATACACAACGTTCTTTCAAAATTTCAGATACATCTCGATAACTAAAAGAAAAACGATAGTAGTTACGAAAAAGTAACAAAAATGCTATTTTTTAAAAAAATTGCTTGATATATATTTTGAGTTTTTGTTATTATAAGGTTATTTATTCTATATTTTTGCAAATGTACTAGAGGAAGTGCCATCATGTATGGTATGGTTGAAATCGCAAAGGAGAACAATATAAGTCTCTATCATTCTCTTCGGTTTCTGATTGAAACGTTCCCATTACTAAGACAAAAGAAAAATCTATGTTGGGTTTTCTTTTGTCTTAGTAGTGGGAGGAGCCCTAGTGTTATGTTATAACACTGAAATATGTAGGAGAAGCTATAGATTTTGGTTGATTATATGGAATGAAAAATTAAGTCGTTATTCTTGGGATTCAGACTACCATTATTCAAACTATTATTCTCACTATTATTTTCACTATTATTCTCACTATTATTCTCACTATTATTCTTACTATTATTAACATTAAAAGAGGTATAAGGAGGAAGGTATATCTATTAAGATGGAGAGATATACCAAGTTAGAAATGAACATTAAATTTAATAAAAAAGTAGTAGCATTCACGGCAGGATTAACGGTATTATCTTCACCATTAGTATCGTTTGCAGAGGAACAACAATCAGTAAACAATAAGCAACCTACAAGCGTTCAGGAACAAGGTAAAACAGACCAACTTCAAACATCAGATGAACAGGCTCTAAAAAGTATTGAAGCTAGTTTTGAAGAGGTAGACGGACGTGGTGGAGGTACTGTCGATAATAAGAAAGCAGACAGTCTTCAAAGTTCAGAAGGTATTCATGAAGAAACAGGTACATTAACTGTTCCTAACAATTCAAACAGAACAAAACGTAGTCTGTCTTCCACATCACCTAGCATCTCTAGTACAATAAACGGTGTTCCATTCACTGAATGGATTGTTCCAGCAGGTAACGATAATATTCGTCCTCAAAACTACATGAGTCCAAAGTACATTACAATTCATGAGACTGATAATACAAGTGTAGGAGCAGGTGCTAAGAACCACGCTCAATACCTATATAACCAAGCAGTAGGGAACACAGACCGAGCTGCATCATGGCACTTTACAGTGGACGATAAAGAGATTTATCAACATTTACCATTAAACGAGAACGGGTGGCACGCAGGAGACGGTGATGGCCCGGGTAATAGAGAGTCTATTGCAATTGAAATCGCGGTTAACAGCGATGGTAACTACAGTAAAGCAGTAGATAACGCTAAGAAACTTGTAGCTTATTTAATGAAAGAAACTGGTGTACCGTTAAATAACATCGTAAAACATCAAAAGTGGAGCGGTAAAAATTGTCCTGCTAACATGATTAATAATGGGCAATGGGATACATTCGTAAATGGTGTTGGAGGGTATTATAATAATCTTTATCAACCAAAAGACGACATTACAGGAGGTTGGTATGAGCCGGCTATTCGAGAGCTAAATAGAAGGGGTATTATGGCAGGGGAAGGAAACGGTGTTTTCTCACCTAATAGAGCGGTAACAAGAGCCGAATTTGCTCAATTAATCTCTAAATCTCTAAACCTGCCAGCTGGAGATACTTCATTTAAAGACCTAAACGATGCAAACTCAACTTTACGAGATGGTATTAAACGCACTGCAAGTGCAGGTATCATTGCAGGTAGAGGTGACGGTTATTTTGACCCAAACACACCTATTACAAGAGAAGAATCAGCAATTATTGTAAACAAGGCTTTACAGTATAAAGGTCTATGGGGGCCAGTTGCAAACTTACCATTCTCAGACAAAGACCAAATTATCTATAAGGAAGACGTACAAAGATTGTATGGACTAGGTATTGTAAAAGGTAAGGGTGACAATCAATATGACCCTAAAGGAACAACAACTCGTGGTGAAACAGCATCATTCATTCTAAACATGCTTCAAGTAATTGAAACTGGTAGTGTTCAAAATCCAATTGGAACAGCTCAAATAAATGGTATTGGGGTAAATGTTCGGAGTGGAGCAGGTACAAACTACTCTATTGTTAGAAAGGTAAGTAAAGGTGAAAAAGTTACAGTATATGAAGAAAAGAATGGTTGGCTAAGAATTGAAACGAATCAGTGGGTTTATAATGACCCTAGTTATATCAACTATAACAAACGATAAAAACTAAATAGTGAAAGGAACAAGTCATATTTGGATATATAACTTGTTCTCAGGCTGTAAAGAAGACTTTCTTTACAGCCTATTTTTTTGTCTGCTTCCTCTTTACCTGCCAATACTGATAAATTGATTTTTTTTAAATTGTCACTTTCCTGTAACATAAGTGATTTATTTTATAATAAGAAACTGACATGGAAAGAGGGAGAAGTTATGAAAAAAATCATACCGATAGTCGCATTAATAGGCATGATGAGCTTAGGGATACAAGAACTGAATGTGAAAGCTGAGACATACAAAAGTGCAGGTTCCAAAATGGATTTTTGGAATTCTAAAAGAACAGGTACTAATTTTATGAATAGCACTTCATTACCTGAGAACTACAGAAGTGCAAAGGAAGCTCATATTGAATATGTTCGTTTAGCACCTGATAAATGGGAAAAAGATAAGGATTTCTTATTTGAAGACAAACCAGATACATCAGGAAAAGATTTTCTTATCGGTAATGCAGATAATTATCAAGGATTAGTGAAAGAGGATGTAGCAAAATTGAAAGCAGATTTAGATGCTGCACAATCACAAGGGATTAAAGTTGTACTTACAATGCTTTCATTACCTGGTGATCGTTGGCGTCAATTTAACAATAATCAGAATGATGATAGAATCTGGGAAGAAGAGAAATATCAAGAACAAGCAAGCCAATTTTGGAAGGACCTTGCGTTTGAATTGAAAGATCATCCCGCTGTGGTTGGTTACAACATTATCAATGAACCACATCCCGAAACATCTAAGAAAAATAGATATAATGATTTTTGGACGGAAGATTATGAGAAATGGTATTCAAAAGTGAAGGGAACCCCAGCTGATTTAAATGAATTTTATCAAAAAGTTGTTACTTCAATTCGTGAAGTAGATAAAGAAACGCCTATTATTTTAGATTCAGGTCTATATGCCACACCTTGGGCTTTTAAATATCTTAAACCAGTTAAAGATAATAAGACATTGTATGCATTTCATATGTATGAGCCATATCAATTAACAAGTCAACGTGAAAAGCAAAATAAAGAGTATCAATATCCTGGAATTGTAAAAGTAGGAGATTTAGAAACACCTATGATGTGGGATAAAGATGGATTAAATACATTCTTACAGCCTGTGCAAAATTGGTCTCAGGAAAATCATGTACCATCTAATCGAATCATTGCTGAGGAATTTGGAATTAATCGTACCGTTCCTGGAGCACCTCAATACATGCAAGACTTAATTTCTATATTCAATCAGAAAGGATGGCATAAATCATTCTATGCATTCCGTGAAGATACTTGGACAGGAATGAATTATGAATTAGGAACAGAAAAAATAAAATGGGATGAAGAGGGGCAACCAAAACGTCAAGATAATCCACTTTGGGATGTAATAAAAAATGATTTGCAAATCGATGCAGGAGTAAATAGAACTACATTTAAGGATGTCCCACAAGAACACTGGGCATTTCATGCAATTTATGATTTAGCGAATAAAGGAATTATTGCAGGTTATGGAAATGGGATATTTGGTATGGGTGATAATGTAACACGTGAACAAGTAGCTGCATTAATTTACCGTACTTTGCATATAGAAAAACAAGATAAATATGAAAATCCATACAGAGATATCGATGGAAATTCAACAATGTTTCCTGAGGAAATATTAGCTTTAACTAAGCTAGGAATTTTCCAAGGAGATGATCAAGGAAACTTTAGACCGAAAGCTACATTAACACGTGCAGAAATGGCACAAGTTATTAAGAAAGCGTTTAGATTAGATGTAAAGGCGCCACATAATTTCAACGATGTTCCAGCAAACTCATGGGCAAAAGATGCGATTAGTGCCGTGCAGTCGAACCATATTGCAGTAGGAGTTGGAGAAGGGAAATTTGCTCCGGATATGAACGTAACACGTGAACAGTATGCACAGTTTTTATATAATGCAATTTCAAATGCGCAATCCCATCAATAAAAAGAAAATGAAGTTGAGTGGTTTATTATACCATCATTATAAGGGCGTATTACTGCTCGTAAAAATTTAATAGGTAGGACCCCATATCAACTTAAAAACTTTATAACGCCCCCAAAACAAAAAATTGTACATTTTCATCTGGACATGTCAATTTTCTCGTTTGGGGGTATTTGCTTTTCTTAGCTTGATGGTGATGGGGTACCGCCAGCATTTCGAAAAAAACATACTAACCAAAAACAATAAGCTGTCCATATGGACAGCTTATTTACATAATGATCGTTATCAGTAGCAAAGAAAAAGGCGAATCCCTTACTTCCATAAGGGATTCGCCTTTTTTTCTTTTTATCAATCTATGCAATTTTTTATACATTCCTATCATAGTGTGGGTTTTCGGGTTCTCGTTTGTTACTGAATTAGCCAAAAAACTGTATAGAATCTTGCATGCTCTTAGGGGTCACCATATATGAGCACTACGTATTTGACATTCTCAATGACTAACATTACTTAACGTGGTAAAATAATATTTGGATGGGAGTCCAATGTTATTAAAATTAAAGTGGTTATCAAGTCGGAGGAAGGCACCTTAGGGTGTCTTTTCTTTTTAAAATATATAAGCGCACCATCCCTTTCGTAATAAGGGTCCCGCCACATCGCTATCAAGCTAAGATTTTAAAGTACCCCCTAAACAAAAAATTTGTGTTTTTATAGCACCGAAGTTCATTTTTATCGTTTTGGGGCGATTTGTTCTGCTAGGTTGATAGGCATGTGACGTTACCTTTTTATAAACTTAATTTTTTAGAAAATGATACGAGGTAAATATGATGAAAAATAAAAAAAGAACAGCTACAGTTGCATTAACAACAGGATTAGCTTTAACAGCTGTAACACCATATGGAGTAGGTCATGCAGAGGAAACGGATCAATTACAAGTTCAAATTCAGGAGGATTCGTTCCGTACAGGTGAACTTACACAACCATCACAAAAGGCACCAGAAAATGTAGTAAAAGATGCCCTTAAGGAACAGACAGAGCAAGCTTTGTCTCCAAAACAAGTGAATGGAGAAATGGGAGTAGATTATAAGGTTCTTCAAAAACGTGGTTCGTATGATGGGACTACACTTGTGCGTATGCAACAAACATATGAAGGAAAAGAAGTATATGGGTATCAATTGACTGCACACGTAGATAAAAAGGGTGTTATTAAAAGTGTTTCAGGGGATAGTGCGCAAAATTTAAAACAAGAAGATTTAAAGAAGCCTATTAATCTATCACAAGAAAAAGCGAAACAATATATTTATACGAAATACGGGAACGATATCAAGTTTATTTCTGAGCCAGAAGTTAAGGAAGTTATTTTTGTTGATGAAAATAATGGACAAGCCAGTAATGCCTACCAGGTTACATTTGCTGCAGCAACACCAAAATATGTATCTGGAACTTATTTAGTGAATGCTCATAATGGTGAAATGTTAAAAAATATGATACAAGAATCAGATTTAAAAGCAAGTGAGAAGCTTGTTGGTGCCTTAAAGGAAAGTAGTAAAAGCAATCTTACATCATTAACTGGAACAGGAAACGATGCTTTCGGTATATCTCGTACATTTGGTATTTCTAAACAAAGTAATGAAAAATATTCACTTGCTGATTATTCAAGAGGGCAGGGAATTGAAACATATGATGTGAATTACAGAGATATTACTAAAGAGGAAATCTATTATCCTGGCACACTAGCAACTAGCACTTCAACAACATTTAATGATCCAAAAGCGGTAAGTGCTCATTACTTAGCAACAAAAGTATTTGATTTTTATAAAGATAAATACAAGCGTAATAGTTTTGATAATAAGGGACAAAAAGTAGTTTCAGTTGTACACGCTTGGGATTCTGAAGATACGAATGATCCAAAAAATTGGAAAAATGCATTAAGTGCTAATATTAATAATAGTAGTATGCTTATATATGGAGATCCTATGGTAAAGGCATTTGACGTAGCGGGACATGAATTTACACATGCGGTTACATCTAGCGAATCCAATCTTGAATATTCCGGAGAATCTGGTGCGATTAACGAGGCGTTATCGGATATTATGGGAACAGCTATTGAGAAATATATAAACAATGGGAATTTTAACTGGACAATAGGAGAACAAACTGGATCAGTTTTACGTGATATGAAAAATCCATCTTCAATCAATTATTCAAATGGAGTACCATATCCAGATGATTATAGTAAATATAATAATTTAAATGGAGAGGATGATGGAGGCGTTCATTTCAACTCAAGTATTATTAATAAAGTTGCGTATTTAATTGCAAAAGGTGGCACTTATAACGGTGTAACTGTAAAAGGTATTGGCGAGGATAAAATGTTTGATATTTTCTATTATGCAAACACTGATGAATTAAACATGACTTCTGATTTCTCTGAATTGAGATCAGCATGCCTTCGGGTTGCAACAAATGAATATGGCGCGAACTCAGCTGAAGCTCAAGCAGTCCAAGAAGCTTTTGATGCAGCAAAAATCAAGGTAGCAGTGAAAGAAAAAGAAAAGCCTGCGGAAAACCAAGCACCGGAGTTAACTGTACCGTTTACAACTACACTACATGTAGGTAATACGTTCGACCCGATGAGAGGTGTAAAAGCTGTTGATAAAGAAGATGGTGATTTAACAAATAGAGTAAAGCATAAAGGTGATGTAGATACTTCAAAACCAGGTAACTACATTGTGGAGTACTCGGTTGTCGATTCCCAAGGGGTTAATGCAACGGCTACACAGACTGTAATTGTAGAGGGAAATGGAGAAACTCCAGATATGGAGCCTAAATTAACAGTGCCTGTTGGAGCAACAATTAATGTAGGAGATTCATTCGACCCAATGGCAAGAGTATCAGCTACTGATAAAGAAGACGGCGACCTTACTTCTAAAGTAACAGTTGATGGTAAAGTAGATACATCTAAAGCCGGTACTTACATATTAACTTACACAGTTACAGACACTAAAGGCCATGAAGTAACTGCGAAACAAACAGTAACGGTTAAAGCTGGAGAAGAAGTTAAAGATGAAAAACCAGTACTAAAAGTACCTGCTGAAACAACAATTATTGAGGGTAATCAATTCACCCCAATGGCAGGAGTATCAGCTACTGATAAAGAAGGCGGTGACCTTACTTCTAAAGTAACGCATGAAGGAACTGTTGATGCATCTAAAGCCGGTACTTATGAAGTAATATATAGTGTCAAAGATTCCGCAGGTAATGAGGTAACTACAATACAAAAAGTAGTTGTGAAAGATAAGGACAATGGTAACGGTCCTGATAACGAAAATAATGGTTCAAGCAACAATAACGGTTCTTATAATGGCAGTACTGTTACCAACAACAGCAATGCCTCTGATACTGGTAACAGTAATATCCCAAACAATAGTAATACTGATAAAAAAGAAGATACATATAAAGGGCTTCCAAAAACGGGTGCAAGTACAAATAACAGTGCAGCAATGGGTGTATTGATGGTTCTTGCAGGTATGGTTCTTTCTTTTGGTCGTAAATTTAGAAAGGTATTAAAATAATAGTAACTTATTGCAGTGAAGTGAACTACTCGCCACTTAGCAAAGCTTGAAGTGGGAGCTTCTCAGTTCCACGATGAAAGCAATCTTTCATCTCCCTGAGCGTTACTTCGGAGTGTTCCAACCCTAGATGTCCAACGCTTGGACGCTCTTTTGGTACGGTTGATATTTTACGCAGGAAGCGAATGGCTTGGTTTTCGTACTCTATTTTCTTCCTGCAACCTCATATATCAAGTTATCAAAGAACTTCATCTCCCACCTACCGTTGGGCTAGCGCCCTTCACACGATTGAGGAAGGAGGATTCTTTCGGTAAATTTGCTAAAAGCTCCTTCAAATATTGAAGGTGCTTTTTATGGTTCAGGTGCAAAAATATTATCTTGATGGGCATGGGGGCACCTTATCAAAAAAAGAAAATTGTACGTTTGGACACAGTTTAACCAGTTCCCTGTACGTTAAGGAACTGGTTACTTATTTTACCGGTTTTTTATAGGCTTTTTATCTCGTAATGGTCTTAAAGTATTGAAATTTGTTTTTTGGTTTAAGTTCCAAACATAATCACCTGTTAACGTAATATGTTCCCATCCAAGTGGAGATATATGTTGTAATATTCCTCTGGAATATCGACTCCTTTTGCACGTAAAGCATCTACTGCACGTGATATATATACCGTATCCCATAATACAATAGCTAAAATAAGAAGTTGTAAACCACTTGCTCTATATAATTGATCCTCATAAGAACGATCACGAATCTCTCCTAATCGATTAAAAAATACAGCTTGAGCAAGATCATTTTTTGTTTTCCAGTTATTTAGCCACCATGTACCCGTCTTCTAAGTTCAGAACTCTGTAACCCTCTAAAGCATATAAAGTTCTTTCGATCCTTTTTATTTCACGTAAAGCTACAGATAGACTTTATTGATGTTTAGTAACTTCAGCTGTTACAGTTTAAAATCAATGAAAGACTTTTGTAATATTTACGAAAGGAATTTGAAAGGTATTTAAATTAAACTGAACTTCCGAACATTAATTTTAGATGATTCAAAAGTGAATATTTTCACAAAGGGAGGAGAACAAAATGACAAAGAAGTATAAAATAACTGGAATTGGAAAGAAGGTAATCCCTGTAACAGCAGCATTAGGTATTCTTTTTTCTATGGCTCCTGTTGGAGAAAATAAGGCTAGTGCAGGGATAGGTGCGGTAGTAGATATAACTATTACTGTATTAGGTGCTGTAGCAAACACTTATGAAGCACTTGGAATAACCCCAGGGAATCCAGACCCAGGCACTCACATTGATGTATATGCAGAAAACGAAACTTACCAGGCCCCTAGTTTTACATCTGGGGAATTTAATATTTCCATGTATCATACACAAGGTGATGGGAATTTTCTTAAACCAGTTAAAGTACGCTATCCAAATGGAAGAATTGAAACTCATCAACTAAGATCTGGGCAGCAGCTTAAAATTACTGAAGCAGGTGCAATTATAGATTTAAACCCTAATGCAGCAAATGTCTCAGAACACGATCTTCTTTACATTACACAAGCACAATTAGATGAAGGAAAGACCGGAGTTGTGATAAATCAAGGCCAACATGCATTTGTAGAAAAAGCATCTGGTAAAAACCCAAGATTTCTTGGTCCACTTTACAAAAAATATTCCGGCGACTCCTTTGGCGATTGGACGGTGATTGCTAGAAATTCAGATTACCTATTTGATCAGATAGCAAATAAATTATCAGATGAGCAAAAACGATTGATAACATTGACTTCAAAGCCAGTATCTAAAGATGTCCTTGACAACTATGTTAATAATGATCCTAAAGCTCGTGCAGATTTTTATGATCGATTATCTGATGTATTGGCGGAGCGTACTAACATCCTAGAGACATCTATGGCACTGCCATTCATTACACTAAATGATGGTAAACCTTATCAAATTATCCCTTATAAAAAAGGAACGAATAAAGTAATCGTAAAAACAGGTTCAAAATATCTTTCAGGAAAAGAAGGAAACGGACTTCAATATTCCGATTCGCTTGGCGATGATGAAGTGTTTGAACTTGTTCAGATAGGAAATTCTAACGATGGTAAATTTCAGTTCCGTTTGAATAACAAAAATGGGGTAAGTTTGGCTGGTAATCAATATATTTCTCAATTTGGTACTGATTGGAGTTTCAAATCTGAAATTCGTTTCTCTGATAAAAGCAACAATGAAATTAACAATTGGTTAATAGAGTGGTATCCGGGTAAAGAAAATGAGAGACAGAAGTATGACAAAATAGAGATTATACCTAATGAAAAGGACTCTACTAAATATAGTGCAAAAGATTCCTCTGGAAACGTGATAAAGAACAGTTGGATAAATCGAGGTACTGGTTATTCCTTTGCAGATGCTGATGGAGTTCTCATGACAGGTTGGCAAGAAATTAAGGGGAAAACTTATTATTTCTCATCGCCTTATGGCTACATGGTTACTGGAGGTGGAAGTGATTCACAGATTGAGGATAAGTACTACCACTTTAATGATGACGGTGTTTTACAACGATCAATCTGGAGAGGAGAGAACTATTCCGATGCTTCTGGAGCATTCGTTAAAGAAGGCTTGAAAGATATAGATGGTAAAATTTATTATTTCCAAAATTACAATATAAATAAAAAGGAAATACGTATAGAGGATCGAGATGTCATCCTTCACTTTTCCGATAAAGGTGTGCTTGAGAGAGTTTCTAATCTAAAGGGAGAAGTTATAAACAGCGTTGTTAATGTTCCGTTTGACAACAAAACATTAACATTTAATAACGACGGTTCAATTTTTAAAACAGGTATCAACAAAAGAGAGAAAATAGTGGAATATTATAGTTTAGAAGATGGACCTTTCTATACCGGTTGGAAAATGATAGACGGTAAAAGATACTACTTCACAAATGGTCGCAATTCTACGTTCAATGCTCATGAAAACATTGACGGAAAA
Organism: Bacillus sp. H1a; assembly: GCF_000633475.1. Taxonomy (NCBI): domain Bacteria; kingdom Bacillati; phylum Bacillota; class Bacilli; order Caryophanales; family Bacillaceae; genus Bacillus; species Bacillus sp. H1a. The sequence continues at coordinate 15,095 of NZ_AYMH01000065.1, forward strand.
AGATATTATTTCCATGAAGACGGATCAGTTAACCGAGCAGGGTTTGAAAAAATTGATGGTAAGTTATACCACTTTGACAATAACGGCGTAGCACAAACGGGCTGGCAAACTATCGATGGTAAGTATTATTACTTCGATGAGAATGGGGCAGCTAAAACAGGATGGTTCCAAGTTGGTGGTGGATATAGACCTTGGCCTCTTGCATACGGATACCTTTGGTATTGTGCTAGAGAAGATGGTTCACTTTATTCAGACGGTTGGTTTAAAATCGACGGTAAAGATTATCACTTTGACCAGTGGGGACATAAGATGTAAAAAGTATAAATTTATATGGACTACCTATGATTCTCCTGAAAAATTGATAATTAATCATATAACTCTGAAGAACTAAAAACAGATGTTCCAATTATTAAGTGAGAAATAGTCTGAAGGGTTAGCCTATACGTGTAAAAATTGGTCATGACATGGACTGAGTTGATTTTCCATGTTATGACCCGTTTTAGTTTTTTCGGGTATACTCCTTATTATTGCTTGCCAATTAAATCCTTTGAGACTGAAGAAAAATAGATATGTTTATTTAATTGAAATCATGCTATGAAGCCTTGAGAATTCTTTACTGTACAAAAATTACCACCATTAAAAAATAAGATATAATTAAATTTGTATAGTATCGGAAGTGTAACAAAATGAAACAACTACATATAAGATTATCTCTCATACAATTATTTCTTTTAGTGTTGAACCTAATTATATTTTCTTCAGCCCTGCCATTTTTACCTTGGTTTGTTGAAAATGTTTTTGGCTGGATAGGTATCTTGGCTACTACTCCTTTCCTATTAATTATCGGTAGAATAATGCCCCAACTTAAGAACAGAGAATTAAGTGAATATAAAGCAATTGGAATGATCCAAGATTATTTATATCTAATGTATTAAGCTATACAACAAAACACCCAAGAAGTAACAAAGATTCTAATCCGCCTATTCCACCTACTACAGAAAAACGGACGGAAATCTCATAGGTATGAGAAGAAAACAGTCTTTGATATTATGGGTGTTATCTATGAATATAGTGGATTTAGAAAACAAAAGAAAACTGCATAATCTTTAAAAATAATACCTATTTAGACTTATTTGGCATGCTCATTTTTAAGGAGAGAAAGTGTTTTAAGAGTTTTTTATTTTATTTGAACGAAAGTTCATTTTATTTCCGTTCTTAAGTTGATGGATGTGTGGCGGTACCCCAGCTAGTTATTTATAAGAGCGCCTCTTATTCAAATATGCAATTATACATATCCAAATAAAGGGAATCGTTATGCGAGATATGATTAAATTATATTAAACAAAAATAAAATATATTAATTTTTTGTTTATAGATTAGAATAGTTATTCTTTTGCTAGCTATATCAAGTTGTAACTATTATAATTACTCGAATTATATTAAAAGAACATTTTAGAGATATAATATTTCCACTCATATTAATATGTAATAGTTAAATTAGTAAATATTATCGACAAAATTCTACTATTTACGCGCTAAAAATTTAATGTTTTAATAAAGGTGTAATTGGTATGACCACTAGGGAGAGGAGAAGATTACGCTAATAGCAGCGCGGTAAATTTGCAAGTAACATTATGTCGGTTCTAATTATCTTAATACTCAGTTAATTTTAAAAGCATCTAGAATTACAAAAATTATCATTCTATGTTTCTACATGGAAAAAGTGATTATATTTCGGGGTAAAAGTATAAGCAATGTACAGTAAAATTTTACCACTTGTAATCTTGGAGAAATAATGAAAGAAGAGGAGAGATAACATGAAACGTATAAAAAAAATAATTCCCGCAGCATTTGTATTAAGTACAGCTCTATTTGTGGCACCAGGATTTTCTTCTGCCGATACGAATACTACGAATGTAGAAAATCTTCCAGTAGTAATTAGTGCTCAAGAGGGAAAAGCACCTATGTCAGCAGCGCAGGTTGCAGCAAATGGGACACAACTCCCTTATATCCCTACGGGTCCTTATGAAGAATTCCCTAGTCAATGGCATGTTTCTACAGAAGATGGAAAAGTAATTGATTATGTATATGTAGATGTTGTTGCTCAACAGGATAATGTATCAATGAGTGGTATACTTAAGTTTTCAGGTTATAAGTACGTAAAACCTGATGGTACTTGGATTAAGGATGACGAAAATTATGCACCTAAAGGGAATAAAGGAGATGTGTTATACTCAATAGCAATCCCTAAAACGGATCCAATTGTAGCAGATACTAAATTAAAAAAAGATTTAAGTTGGAAATTAATTGATACAAATGTGGTAGATAAAAATGGTGGTTATCATTGGAGTAAAGCAGTAACAAGTGGTATTTCTCATAATATTTCAGTAGGGTTATCTCAAACAATTGGGATGGAAGCAGGAATTGGGGATCTTTTTAAAGTATCGGCTTCATTAACTTGGAGCTTTGGTTATCAACATACAATTTCAGAAGAAAGTACAGTTACAAAGACATTTGATTTTAATCCAAAACCTGATTATGCATATGATCAATATAGAACTGCATTGTACCAACAAGTAGCTAACTATTCAGTTAATCCAGGGTCAGGATTACAAAAATGGATGTCTGATAGAACTGCAAACGATCCGTTCAATCAAGTGTATAACATGATTGGAAAAGGAAATGCCTTTGAATATAAGGTGAAAAAATCAGTTGATTATCCAGTAGATGTTTTAGTTGCTCTTACTTCAAAATAATATAAATCTAGCATTGTGCCAGTTTTTTCACTAATTAAATTATATATAAATAAAAACATTTTCCATAATTAATAGAAAAAAGAGAGAAAAGCACTTCATAAAATGCTTTATCTCTTTTTTTTTGCATTTCTTATTTAAAATAAATTTATCATGTATTTCAATAAGACCTACAGATTGCGATTCAACAAATATTACACCTATTAATTGTAAAAATATACTAATTTAATTGTTTTTAAAATAAATTGTCAGAATAGAAACGCCTTATACATATTTAAGAATTATAGTTAGTTATAACTTGAAATTCATTTACTTATAGTTAATTAATCCTGAATATAAATATATATCTTTCTATAAGAATGCTATATTCTTGATCATTTTCACAAAATCGTATTTTGCTGTTTCAAGAGAATGAAAAAGTATCTAAAATCAAGCCATTTTCATAAAAAAATGGCGGTTTTATCAATTCTAATGTCCGCTAATGCTTATAGCGTGATTTGGTTCCATTGCTACACAGACCCTTCTTAAGTGAGAATTTTTCATGATATTAATGAAAGGGTTTTGTTATATTTTTGAAAGAAAAATGAAAGGAATATAAACTAAGATAAACTTACGAATATTGATGTTATATCATTCGTGGATAAAATTACGGGACCGACAATTAGGAAGTACGTTTTCCATACTTATATAATAAGTGAATACGAGAAAGATATCTTTCGTTATTGATGAAGGAACAGAGGGGATGAAATGTATGAAAACAAAAATTGCAATTATAGAAGATGAAGATAATATACGAGAGATATGTAAACGGTACTTAGAAAGAGAAGGATATGAAGTATATACTGCTGTGAACGGAACAGAAGGATGGAATGTATTTCAACAATTTCAACCAGATCTAATTATTTTAGATTTGATGATGCCAGGAAAAGATGGATGGGAACTATGTGAGGAAATTCGCCAACATTCCAACGTACCTATTATTATGTTAACTGCGAGAGGAGAAGAAAGAGAGCGAATTTTAGGATTAACAATGGGAGCGGATGATTATGTAACAAAACCCTTTTCACCTCGTGAATTAGTATTAAGGGTACAAATTATATTAAGAAGAGGAAGTCAAGTAACGATTCAAGGAATAGAGCCTGCATCAGGAATGATAGAGTTTCTAGATTTGAAAATTGATCCAACGAAAAGACGTGTATTTGTTTGTCAATATGAAATAGAGCTAACGGTGAAAGAGTTTGATGTGCTTTATCTCATGGCAAAACATCCTAAACAGGTATTTTCACGGTCTCAACTTCTTGAACAAATTTGGGGATTTGAGTATGAAGGATGTACAAATACAGTAACTGTATTAATGAGTCGTTTACGTGAAAAGTTGGAGAAGCATGCAACAAAGAACCGTTGGATTCATACAGTTTGGGGCATCGGTTATTGCTTCGAATCAGATGGAGGAAATGATAAGTGAAGTTACGAAATCAACTTTTATTGATGAATCTATTAAGCACGAGTATCATGGTAATTTCTATATGGTATAGTGAAAGGCAAATGTTACTTAGACCAGAACAGACACGGTTATTAATAGTAATTGTAATTGTAGCAATGATTATCTCTACGATTATTTACTGGCTAATGACACGTCCTATTATGAGATCTATTCAAAATTTAATTGCCTTAACCAAACAATTTAGTGATAGACAATTTGGGACGATGTACATAATAGGAAAAGAACCGGAAGAGTTTAAAGAATTAGCGACAGCTTTTCAAGAAATGGCCCAAAAACTAGACGAAAGCTTTGCTAAGTTAGAAAAAGGAGAAAAAGCACGTACAGAGCTGATTGCGAATATTTCCCATGACTTACGAACTCCTATGGCTAGCATACAATTGATGGTAGAAGCGTTACAAGATGGTTTAATTGAAGACCCTGATATGAAACAACAATATTTAACGACAATCCTAAATGATATACAACGATTAAGCGGATTAATTAATAATTTGTTTGACCTTTCTAAGTTAGAACTTGGACAAGAAGTTTTTCATCCGAGTTTAATACATGTAGATAGCATTCTATTAAAAGTAATAGATTCACATGCTATCTTATTGCAAGATAAAGAGATTGATTTGCAATTGTACGTTTCTGAGACATTACCACGACTTTGGATTATGCCATGTAAAATAGCACGAGTTATCAATAATTTGTTGCATAACGCGATTCGGCATTCTCCTACAAGTGGAGCTATCGAATTAATTGTTGAGGAAAATAAACAGAAGCAGCAAGTTCAATTCACCTTGCGTGATGAAGGGGAAGGTATTTCCTACGATGATCAATTACGTATATTTGAACGCTTTTTCAGAACAGACCCATCAAGAAGTTCACAATCTGGAGGTTCTGGACTTGGTTTAGCCATTGCAAAATCACTAGTTGAAATGCATAAAGGACAAATTGGTGTTCAGGACCGTCAAGATGGGAAACAGGGATGTGAATTTTGGTTTACTCTTCCTGTTACACTAGAAAAGAAATAATGCGGTTGAAAGACTTTTTTGTCAGCAATCCATGTATCTAGAAATGAAAAATCCTTCAAATTTTCTGAGGGATTTTTCATTTACATAAGCAAAAAAATGTGAATCACGAAAATAGAAAAAAGAATCCCTTATTTTTTTGGGGATTCTTTTTTTCTAAAGCTTGCTCACACAAATAAGTGCAGGGAATTATATTACATGAATGCTTTTATAAGCGTTGTTACTAATGGAAGTACTCCACCTAAGAATGTTAAAACTGCTGTTGCGATCACCATAATTATTTCCCCCTTTTAAATATTTAGATATTGTGAATCTTTATACCCTCATTACAGAAAGTGCTCACATTATTATCAATACATTTCGATATGCAATATTGCATATGATTTATATATCTAACTAAAAAGATAATCTATAAAGCTAATGAACATGCGGGTTTCCTGCTTTGTTTGTTAGTTTCATCAGCAAATACGTTAGACCTTTGAAAGACTTTTGTAACATTTATGAAAGAGAAATGAAAGATTTGCTAGCTAGGATGAGGCTTATCTACTAGTAGACGATGCACGCAGATAGTAAAACCATTAGTAAAAATAAGGAGAAGTTAAGATATGTTTATGAAAAGAAAACTGTCTATATTTACATTTTTAGCACTAATATTTAGTTTGATAGTTACTCTTCTTCCTACAAATACTGCTTATGCAGTTGGGGACAATCGTATACTGGATATTTATGGGGATCCAGTTCAGACATCTAAAAATTATATATTGGTAAATAAATTTGTACATGGTTACCTTATTCCTGAGCGTATAGCACCTGTAGGTAAGAATAGACTTGGAGTAACTTATGAGAAGTTTGCGGGTTGGCATTATGCAATTCAGTATAAAGACAAATCTTATTATGGTACTGCTGAAACTTATAAGGATACAAAAGGGAATGAGTACTATGGTACACCTATAAATCTTGAAAATCCAGATGGGGTAGAAAGTGATGGATATATAAGACATAATACGCCACTTACCATGTCAATGTGGATTGGGGGACCAAATGCTGAGGCAGGGGGCGTTAAAAAATATATCAATGCAGGAAATCGCGGATGGATTTATTTTAGCGACCAATCAAAAAGTACGTTAACAGTTCAGGAAAAACATTCAAAGGAAATATTTTTTATAACAGGTAAAACTGATTATCTTAGAGATAAAATGGGAAGACCTACTGATTGGTACAATGCAGATCCACAAAATTCTGAGTATGGAGTTACATCATATTTCGGACTAGAGACTTCAGGGCAACCATTTTCAAATCAAGATAAACTATGGGGAAGCTCTATGCCACCACATCTTGCCGGTTATGAATTAGTACCTTTACCATAGAACTTTATCCGGCTATTCGGGGGCAGACTAAAGTTCCACCTTATATAACTGTACTTATTAGTATGTAATGCGTCTGACAGTAAGGGAAGAGAAAACCCTATAAAGGAAAGTTAAATTATCTATAAAATGGAGGAATATATATGAAAAGAAAAATTTTAGCTATAGCTTCTGTAATTGCTTTAACGGCTCCTATCCAAAGTGTGGCATTTGCACATGAAGATACTCACCAAGATCCACCAATTGCTTTAAAATGGTCAGCGGAATCTGTACATAATGAGGGAGTAAGTTCTCATTTATGGATTGTAAACAGAGCAATTGATATTATGTCCCAAAATACGACTGTGGTGAAGCAAAATGAGACAGCTCTATTAAATGATTGGCGTACTAATTTGGAGGAAGGTATTTATTCTGCAGATTATAAAAACCCATACTATGATAATTCTACATTCGCTTCACACTTCTATGATCCTGATTCTGAAAAAACGTATATTCCATTTGCTAAACAAGCAAAGCAAACGGGAGCAAAGTATTTTAAATTAGCTGGTGAAGCTTATCAAAATAAAGATATGAAAAATGCATTCTTTTATTTAGGATTATCACTTCATTATTTAGGGGATGTCAACCAACCAATGCATGCAGCAAACTTTACTAACATTTCGCATCCATTTGGCTTCCACTCAAAATATGAAAACTTCGTTGATACAGTGAAAGATAATTATAGAGTGACAGATGGAAATGGCTATTGGAATTGGAAAAGTGCAAATCCAGAAGAGTGGGTTCATGAATCAGCAGCTGCAGCAAAAGCTGATTTCCCATCGATTGTTAATGATAATACGAAAAGTTGGTTCTTAAAAGCAGCGGTATCACAAGACTCTGCTGATAAATGGCGTGCTGAGGTAACACCGGTAACGGGAAAACGTTTAATCGAAGCACAGCGTATTACAGCTGGATATATCCATTTATGGTTTGATACGTACGTGAATAACAAATAACAAAATACACTTATACATGGCAAAAGTGGTTCTGTTGCAAAGTTTGAAAAAAGCATAAACAGGTTGATAAATGAGGAACAATGTTTAGGAAGTAGCTAGTAATTGTTGAAGCTCATTGTACGTTGAAAAGGCGGTGTCTCTTTGAAGACTTCGCCTTTGTTTATATAGGGCATGAATGGTTTCAATACCTTTTATCGTACGTGAAGCATGACGAGGATTTTGAAATCCTGCAGATTTGACAAAACGTCTCTTTACATGCCTATGATCAGTGGATTGTATTTTGATAAAATCCTTGTTTTCTTAATTTGTTAAATGCGCAAAGTAATGCCGGCGCCTTGAGGGTAGTGAGAACCGTTGGTTCTCCAAAATGTTTTAGGGTGTTTTTACCCATCCCCCCGAAAAGGGAGAATAAGGGAAAAGTACACTCTATTCCTTTTCAAGTGAATCTTCTTGTACCAACCTGGGGTTCAGTCGAGATACGTGTAAAACTAGGTCATGGTAATACATTTTTTACTAAATGTTGTTTTTCAGTGATATTTGTAACATAAACGTTCGTTTTTATTATGTTTTGTATTTGAAAATATGAAATATCCTAATCGTTGAACTGGCTGTAACAAAATACTGTATCAAAAATAATTTGTAACATTATTAGTAAAACACCTTTTGTTACACTTCAATCTGGTAATGGAAATAAAATATAGGCTATGACCCGAAATTACATGTATCTCGGCTGAACCCCATGTTAAAAAAATTAAACATCGCTTTTTCGACATAATTAGACAAAACGTTCCATCTTAATATGTTATTTTATTAATTATGCGAGGTGAAAAGTATGCAAGATAAAGAAGAAATGATAGCGCTTGCGTTAAAGGAAGGGGGAATTATACCAGGTATAGCATTATGTTGTGAAGGTCATGAAGAGGAAAAAGGACAGACTATTTCTGACCTACCATTCGAGTATTAATTATATACCATCTATTCCTAGTACTATCAAATTAATGAAAATTAGGGGATTTAACCAAATGATACAAACTACATGCTTAGAAAGATGAAAAGATATGCAATATTGCATGATACATTGTTTTACCTAGATAAAATGTTATTCTTTTGGATGGATTAGATGAACGGAGGAAATGTTATGAACAAGAAATCAAAATTTACTCAAATGATGCTCGGTATTAGTACAGTGGCCTTATCATTTGGAAGTATTCAAACACAAGTATCAGCGGAAGAAAAAACACCTTATAATGTGTTACAAGTGAAACCAACTGGGATAGAAACTTCAAAAGATGAACTTGCACATTCTACAAAAGCAGACGAAACATTGTCTTATGAACAACGTTTAAAAGTGAACGATTTTTCACAACGTCCAGCTCCAGCCGTGAAACAAGCGGCGCCAAAACAATATCAGCAAAAGTATTCTTTGGTAGAGCTGAATAAAATGAGTAATGACGAATTAATTGATACGCTGGCAAATGTTAGTTGGGGTCAAATCTCAGATTTAGGTCAATTTAATCAAGAAACAAAAGCGTTTTATCAAAATAAAGAGCGAATACAGGCTATTATTGATGAATTAGGTCGCCGCGGAAGCACATTTACAAAAGATGATGCAAAAGGGATTGAGACGTTTGTTGAAGTATTATATTGCGGCATGTATTTAGGCTTTAATAATAAAGAGTTAGACTATTTAAATGAGCGAAGTTTCCATGATAAATGTTTACCTGCATTAAAAGAGATTGCAAAAAATCCGAATTTTAAACTTGGTACAGATAAACAGGATGCAGTGGTATTTGCATACGGTAAATTAATTAGCAACGCTTCTTGTGATGCTGAAACCGTTCAATATGCGGCGAATATATTAAAACAATATAACGATAATATTTCTACATATATAAATGACAAGAAGAAAGGGGACGCCGTGTATAATCTCTTACAAGGGATTGATAACGATATGCAGTCGACAGGTAAAAAAGCGGATGAAACAATATGGTATGGGAAAATTGATAGTTTCATAAATGAAATAAGCCGAATGGCTCTTCTGAGAAATGTAACAACAGAGAATAAATGGTTAATTAATAATGGTGTTTATTATACTGGTCGTTTAGGGAAATTCCATAGTAATCCAAATAAACCTTTAGAAGTACTTACACAAGCAATGGACATGTACCCGCGTTTAAGTGAAGCTTATTTTAATGCGGTAGAGCAAATTTCCACAAACTATGGTGGAAAAGATTATTATGGAAATACAGTAGATTTAAAGAAATTACGTGAAGAAGGGCAAAAGCAGTACTTACCAAAAACGTATACATTCGATGACGGTGCTATTGTATTTAAAACAGGAGATAAAGTAACGGAAGAAAAGGTTAAGAGATTATATTGGGCTGCTAAAGAAGTAAAGGCGCAGTATCATCGTGTAATTGGAAAAGATGGAGCGCTAGAACCAGGGAAAGCTGATGATGTACTGACAATGGTAATTTATAATAATCCAGATGAATATAAACGAAATAGCCAACTATATGGATATGACACGAATAATGGTGGAATTTATATTGAAGGAATCGGAACGTTCTTTACATTTGAGCGTACACCAGAGCAAAGTCGTTATAGTTTGGAAGAATTGTTCCGTCATGAATTTACACACTATTTACAGGGAAGATACGAAGTTCCAGGATCATGGGGACAAGGAGAAATGTATCGAAATGAACGATTGACTTGGTTTGAAGAAGGAAATGCAGAATTTTTTGCGGGATCTACTCGTACGAATAATGTTGTTCCACGCAAAAGCATAATTAGCGGATTATCATCGGATCCTGCGAAACGCTATACAGCAGAACGAACATTATTTTCGAAATATGGAGAAGGAGAAGGAAACGAAAAATGGGACTTTTATAATTATTCTTTTGCACTGCAGTCTTACTTATATACTCATCAATTTGAAACGTTCGATAAGATTCAAGATTTAATTCGCGCAAATGATGTGAAGGGTTATGATGCATATCGTGAAGATTTAAGTAAGGATCCAAATTTAAATAAAGGATACCAAGACTATATGAAGCAGTTAATTGATAATCAGGGTACATATAATACCCCACAAGTATCAGATGATTATTTAACTGAACATGCACCAAAATCACTAGCTGATGTAAAGAAAGATATTACAGGTGTAGCAAAAATAAAAGATGCAACGATTACAAAGCATAAGTCTCAATTTTTTGATACGTTTACATTAGAAGGGACATATACAGGCGGTGTAACAAAAGGAGAATCTGAGGATTGGAAAACGATGAGCAAAAAAATCAATCAATCTTTAGAACAGTTGGCACAAAAAGAATGGAGCGGCTACAAAACAGTTACAGCGTATTTTGTTAATTATCGTGTGAACTCGAACAATCAATTTGAGTACGATGTTGTATTCCATGGTGTTGCAACGGGAGAAGAAGAAAAACAGAAGATTAAAGTAAACATGAATGGACCCTACAATGAGATAGTAAATGAAAAAGTTGAGTTTCATAGCGATGGTACAGAAAGCACAGGTGGAAAAATTGTTTCTTATCTCTGGGATTTTGGGGATGGTACAACAAGTACAGAAGCAAACCCTACTCATGTATATGAAAAAGAGGGGACATATACTGCAAAGCTAACAGTGAAAGATAATAAAGGAAATATAGGACGAGGACAAACAGCGGTTACCGTAAAAAAAGATGAGCCAGCAGGTCATAACTATCAAAATGCAAAGGTAATTAGTTTTAATAAGCTTTCAAAAGGAAATATGGATCGTCCTAATATGGCGTATATGCATACATTCAATGTCACATCTCCAAAAGAAGTAGATATTTCTGTTATAGATGAACAGGGAATTGGGATAAACTGGGATGTGTATCATGAATCAGATCTGGGAAATCCTGTTATTACGGGTCAAGCGGATGGAAATAATATAAAAGGGAAATTTGAAGCGAAACCTGGGAAGTATTACTTAGTTTCATTTTTTGATCAGGAAAATAGAAAGGGAACATATTCATTATTAGTAAAATAAATTCGTTTAATTATATAACGATGAATCGTAATGAATAAGAGCCTTTTGCTATTCCTTGTTTATCTGTTTAACAAAGAATAATGTAATATTCGAGAAAAAATTAAATGAAATAAAAAAGAATCCCTTATGATTTCTGGGATTCTTTTTCTTGTTTAAAATTTGCTCACACAAATGATCTGCACATCAATTTATTTTTGATATACAGATCATTTGTATGATATTTTTTACATATAATTGCAATTTCAGAATAATGAACTTACATAAATGCTTTTAAAAGTTCTTGAACTAATGGGATTGCTCCACCTATAAACTTTAAAACTGCCATTGCGATTTCCATGTTATTTCCTCCTATTTTTTGAGTATTAAGATGTTGTAAATCTTTATACTCTTATTATAGTGAGTGTATAATATTATATCAATATATTCTCGCATACAATATTTCATATGATATAAGCTGGTTTTATTGCTATAATGGAAAAGGTAAATTCTCCAGCATTTTTCGATGTATCGAAAAGTTAATGAACATGAAAGTTCCAGTAGGTAAAAAGGGAAAAGAACGTTTATCATTCTTTTCCCTTTTTATTTTTCCTAAAAACGTATGTAAAGTCCGTATCTACCTTTACATACGTTTTTTATAACAAATATGACTTATTGTATTAACCACTCCATTAAAGAACACACTCTTATATTGTCACTACGCAACAATAGAGTGTGCCCTACGGGACACGTCGGCTTCGCCGATCACGGACAAGCCGTGCAAGAACAAAAAACTTTGGCTTCGCCCAAACCCACTGGGGAAGTCTTCCCCAGCCCCCATAACTATTTCTCCCTCAATTCATTTAATATACTAAACATTATCTTCTCCATTCACTGTAAACTTGACTTGAATTATTTTTCTGATACTATATTTCTTTATTCATGCAATCTTGCATAAAGTCTTGTATACACTCACTATCATTTGGTAGTCTAAAAAAGTAAAAACTATATGTTTTTTATTTCAAAAAACAATGTTTGTCGAGAGTAAATCATCTTAACTGTAATGACCAACTAAGGAATAGGGCAGAATCTGGATTCAGATTCTGCCCCTTTCTTTTTCACCTACAATCCAAGCCAAAAATAAAATAAAAAGAAGACCAAACCAGAAAAAACAATCTAGTTCGGCCTTCTTTTTATTTTAAATTCATTAATGATCGCTTTTTTCATATCACTATAAAATACCATTATCAACATTCCCAATATAGTTATAAAAATTCAAGAATCGAAAACTTCAAATCAAAATTATGATCATAAATGGATTTGGTCTTAATATCTGTTCAAATTTTTTAACTATTAACATTAGCACTATCTAAAAAAAGAATTTGTAGTCCTTCTACAAGTTCTTTTTTGTTTTAGGGAATAATTAATTTCCAATACATGTCTTAATGCCAAAACGTGATATTTCGTTGCCTCCCATATGCAATATTGCATATAAAAATACATTGATATAAATGTAAGCGCTTACTATAATGAAAATATAAAGATTCACCACATCTTAATACTCAAAAAAGAGGAGGAAATAACATGGAAATCGCAATGACAGTTTTAAAGTTTATAGGTGGAGCAATCCCATTCGTTCAAGAACTTCTAAAAACATTTATGTAA